>NZ_JBIGIN010000003.1:0-263720 GCF_043558715.1 Scandinavium sp. M-37 | reverse complement strand
TCCTCAAGATCTTTGATTTTTTTGATATCAGCGGCTTCCATCCCGCCATATTTCGCCTTCCAGTTGTAGTAGCTGGCTTCGGAAATAGCGGTTTCGCGGCACACATCTTTGACGGTACGCCCGGCTTCGACAGACTTCAGAACGGCGATGATCTGGTGCCCGGTGAATCGGATCTTACGCATAGCGATCTCCACAGGGGACGTAATCAGTATGTCGGAAGATCTCTAAAAGTGAATGGTTCGGTTAAGCGGGATACTTACACAGGCACCACCAGCGGTTCGGGCTTATCCCGTTTCAGTCGTTTTTTCGGCTTTATTCGCATGTTCAGCGACAGCTTGCAGTAAATCCGGTACACCCTTTTGTGGTTGAACCTGAAGCCTTTTACGTTACGCAGATACAAAAAACACAGACCAAATCCCCAGTTGCGCTGACTGTCTGTAATGCGAAGCAACCAGTCGGCAATAACGGCATTTTCTTCATTCTGCTGAGGCTGATAGCGATAGCAACTTTCGCTGACAATAAACAACTGGCAGGCAAAACGTATGCTGACACTTCGGCTTCTGACCGCGTCCTGTGCCATCTGCTTTCGGAGCGATGGCTTCACCACTTTTTTGCCATGGCCTCCTGAATAATTTCGGCTTTGAGTCGTTCTTCGGCATACATCTTTTTGAGGCGACGGTTTTCGTCTTCCAGCTCTTTCAGACGGGTCATCATAGAGGCATCCATCCCGCCAAAGCGTGAACGCCACTTATAGAAACTGGCACTACTCATGCCATGCTCGCGGCACAACTCGGTGACTGGCGTTCCGGCCTCAGCTTGCTTAAGAATGGCCATGATCTGGCTGTCGGTAAACGTGCTTTTTTCATAGAAATCTCCCCGATTCAGATTACGAGAAATTCTACTTATAAACACACCGTTTTTTCGGGGGGATTACTCTAGAGGGGGATAATCAGTTTTGAGATAATGGCGATACTTAATTTACAGCTTTCTACGAGGTTATAAAGAATATCAACTATGATTACTCTTGGAGTGGAGTGGCGCTTGAAATATTTTTTATGCCTTCTTGGATTTTAATGTTTTAATCAATCTTCTTTTTTGATGTATCTAAATGGGGTATAAGTATTTCCGAAGAATTTATTGGTAACGCTTTAGGTTTTACCTGTTCTTTCGAATTGTCGGTAGAAACTTTATTTTTAATATTAGAGCTAGGTACAGCTACTTCTGTTGTTTGTGTGGTGCTGGTAATGTTAGAACTTGTTTGAGTGTTTTTACCATAAAAATATATTGCCGTAACTGTTAAAAACATCACTATATTAAATAAAATCCATATAGTACGATAAGTTCCTCTTCTATTCTGAATATATAACTGATCTTTTTCTTTTAATTTCTCGGTGTCAATTACCTTTTTTAAATCATCCTCATTAAGTAAGTCTTTATAACGATCTTTAATTGTAGTATATCGGTCAAAAAGGCGGGCTTTATCTTCATTAACTTCACACTCGGATAGCCAGTGATATATGCCTGAGAAAAATATGAATATATATGTCATTATGGCAATTTCACCAGTGAATATGATACCTTCGCCTTTCGAAGTAATCAATCTAACTAATATGACTGTAATGAAAAAAGTAACAACACTCCAGAAACTCGTTTTTAATGTCCCGAGCATATTTTTCGTAATGTCAGATGCCTTATCAGATTGAGAAATTAAAAGTTCAGAAATTTTATTTTTAATCTCAATATACTGTTTTACATTTTCTTTAAGATAAATATCATAACCAGATTCAATAGATCTTAGAGCTCCACTTGAAAGTGAGGCTATGTCATTATTTGTCATGTGGATTGATATAATATTTTTTGCTAAACCTATTTTATCTACAAAATTCCCTTGATTATATATCCATTGATATATTCCATAAAGTTCCTTTACGGCTCTCAAATTAGCAATGGAAAGGTCCATTTTATTACTAATGAGGCGGTAGCCTTTCATTTTATAATCAATAATAATTTTACTATCAATGTTAATTATTTCAGAATAATCGGAAAGATAGACTAAAGAAAACAACAATGTAAGTCGTTCTAGTTTTTCCTTTATTTCAGGGTATATGCATTCAGTTGTTAAATTAAAATCATCTGGTGTGAATCTATATTCGGCATCATTAGTAAAGTGACAGCATTTATTTCGTTTGCTAATAATTGACTGCCTATCATCTAAGTTGTCCTCTGTTAGTAAAGGCTTATTTGAATCTTCAAAGATAATAGTGCTAGTCGAAAATTGGTTTAAAGACTCCCAGCATTTTATTTTGATTTTCTTAGATAAATCGAACTGCTTAAGGAAGTTTATGAATTCAAAATCTGATTTTAATATTGGACCGGAAATATAGTTTTTTAAATTAAATATATGAGACGTGTTGAGGTTGTTATGTGAGTTAGACTTATATATCTTAATATCAATTTCAAGTTTGCAATTATCTTCAACAAATCGGAGTTGATTTACTATTTCAGTATGAATTTCCTTAGGGATACTGGCTTGGCTATAGGTGACCAGAGAGATACCATCACATTTTATTGCTATATCATAAGTTAACTGATGCAAAGCCAGCTGTTCTTTGACATAGTTAGCGCGAACAATATAATCATGTGAAACAGTTGTTTCATGCACCTGATAGATGGCACTGCAACGATTAAAATCATCGTTAATGTAAATTAGTTCAGCATTGAAGAATGTGTTTGCAATGCCATCCAAAAATTTCATTTGTTAATTACCTTGCCTTACAAAAGCATTATAACCAGTATCAGAGTATATTTTTATAAATTTACCATCCTGATCTGTCCCTGTGCGAATAATTTCTTTAATGTTCGGAATGTCTCCCATGATTCTTAATTCCAAATTTTCATCAAGAAATATATTGCTTTTCAATTTTGTCTTAATGACACTTTGGTCAAGATCGAATTGTGTGTCAAACTTGGCTTTCGGATTGGCGGGGAGTTTTTTTAATTTTTCAATAAAATCAGGGAATTTATCTTTAAAATCTTGGCTCTCAATATTGTGCGCTTCTAGGCGTTCAACTAACTCAGTATGTATAAAACTTTCATTGTTACGGAAATAAGAGTTAACGTCATTCCTCATGTATATATAATCAGGTTCAGAGAGTTTTTTCACCGTTTGTTTCAACAAAAAATCTACAGCATCATATGCAGTTTTAGTATTTAATCCGGCAGTCGTCATCTCCTTTGAACTAAGAAATCCTCCCCACCAATATTCACGTATAGTTCGACCACTATCAGAAAGGAGAAGCTCAGTTACTTCTCCGCTACTATTCAATGTAACAAGGCATGATTTCTGAAGTCTTTGCTTATTTAAGGGCAGTCCTCGACGGATTCTAGCCTCTATTTCATCAAAGAATGAGTCGACTTCTATTTTTAAAATAACAAATCGAGTTAACCCATCATGCTCTAGGTGTAAAATTAGCAATGATCCTTTCTTGATTTTTTTATCCATTGCCGCGATTCTTTCTTGAGCTTTTATTTCTACTTCCAGCAATTTAAGAGCAATGCTTTCTGTTCTTTTTAACCAATTAGATTGTAACGAACTAGTGTTTTCAAGAAGCTCATTTTTCGTAATAGAACGAACATGAGAAACAACAAGCTCATTTTCATCAGTAAAAGAATACTGTTTACTTTTTTCATTTGCTATTAATTCGGTTAGCATTATCCTGCTAAATTCATCAAAATCCCGTCCATCAGCATCGGGTTCGACCAACTCTACACTGCAATCTTCAACACTAACGTTAAACAAGGCATGATTTAAAACAGCTGGGTCCGCCATATTTTTATTCCTTATCACTGTTCTCGCGATACTGTTTTTATATACAGTACCGCATATTGTTGCATAGTCAAGGTAAATGTTAACTTATTATTTTTAAAGGAAATAAATATCACTGTCTCTGACATGTTACTTCATCTTCATACAGCATTTTATCAGAATAATAATTAAACTTTTTGCGGAGATAATCAATGGGTTATTTAAGATTAACTGTCAGTGATGTGGCGATAGCATGGTTTTTTTCGCTTACTCGAAAGTTAGATAACATTTTAAACTGCCTCGTTAGTCAAGTCCTTATTTTATGTCGTAATAGTTATGTCTAACTCGGGTAAACAGAACTTGATAACGAGATTTCCCTCGAGAAATTTGTGAGCCCCGCTACGACTAAGTTCTTTGTATCCTTGAAATAGCCCAAGCCCCTTTCACCGTTGCGGAGCAAGGGGCGCTATATCCGTGTATACAAAAACTGATTTTTTCTCCTGGGTGCTTTTCGTTCCCCGTATCTGCTTCCGGTTAATCGTTTCCCAACACAACCCGTCCCGCAGCACGCATGCTGCGCCCTTGCGGGCCAGAACGATGCCGGAAAAGCGAACCGTCAGGCGATACGAAGACGAAAATCACACCACTGACGGAGAAAAAACCATGACTATTTCCCTGCATACCCGGACTAGTGCCCCTAACACCGCAGCGGCGACCAGCGTTTCCCCGCTGGACCCGTCAGGCTCCTCAAAAACGAAATTTTCCAAAACCACAACTGATATTTATCAGACCGTCACTGACAGCATCATTGCGGCACAGGAAGCTGGTGTTAAACCCTAGGCGTGTCCGTGGCAGCGTACCCCCGGTTTGTCTGGTTTACCGTCCAATTACGCAACTGGCATGACATACAGTGGAATGAATATCATGTTGTTGTGGATCAGTGCGTCAGAACAGGGATTCAAAGATTCGCGGTGGATGACCTACAAACAGGCAAAAGCGGAAGGCGGGCTGGTACGCAAAGGAGAACACGGTACTACCGCCATTTTCTATACCACGCTGGAAAAGGAAAATGACGACGGAGAAACTGACTATATCTCGATGCTAAAGAC
Organism: Scandinavium sp. M-37; assembly: GCF_043558715.1. NCBI lineage: Bacteria > Pseudomonadati > Pseudomonadota > Gammaproteobacteria > Enterobacterales > Enterobacteriaceae > Scandinavium > Scandinavium sp. M-37. The sequence continues at coordinate 258,806 of NZ_JBIGIN010000003.1, read as the reverse complement.
GTTCACCGTGTTTAATGTTGAGCAAATTGGTGGTTTGCCCCTGAGGGACGAAGCAGTTTGCCCGGCAGAGACCTTTGAGCCGTTAGCGCGTGCGGAAGCGCTTTTCCGAAACAGCGGTGCAACCATCATTGAGAAGGGACAAAACACCTTTTTTGCACCGACAACTGACGAAATCCGCTTACCTGAGCGTTGTCTTTTTACCGATGCTGCCAATTTCTACGCCACCGGCCTGCATGAGCTGATTCACTGGAGTGGGGCAAAAAGTCGACTGAACCGTGAAATGAAAGGGAAGTTTGGCAGTGAGGGGTATGCGTTTGAGGAGTTGATCGCCGAACTGGGAAGCGCGTTCCTGATGGCGGATCTGGGAATCGCTGGAGAGGTGCAGCATGAAAGCTATATCGCTTCCTGGCTGAAAGTACTGAAGAACGACAAACGCTATATTTTCAAGGCCGCCAGGGTGGCATCCAAAGCGCATCGTTACTTGGTGGATAAAATCTGATCGGGAAGAAGCTGCAAAGGAATGCAGCTTTGTGTGTATAGGCAGGCTTAACAAGTGTCGCTGTAGGGGCATGAGTGAGGCGGAGCGCAGCCAGGGCGAGCACCGAACAGTCATTCCCCTACAGCGAATAAAAAAGCTACGCTGTGTACTAATAATGTAGAATTGTACTCGCTGCTTAATGCAAAATAAGGGTGAAAACGCACGCCCCGAACTGGAGATAAAACGCTCGGTCCAGGATTTGGTCATCCTGATGGTCAGCTAAGTGCCACAAGCGGAAGTTGCTATAGTAGGTCAGCATGGCTTCAAATCAGCCAAAAAAAACATTATGATTCATAAAGTTTAGTCTATTAGCTTATAGAGAAAAAAATGATAAAAGATAGCGGAAGAGAAAAGCTGTCAGACAAAAGATTTGACTCTGTAGTAGCCAAGGATAAGTTTGTTAATAAATTATTTGAACGATTAGTTGCATTAAATATTGAATTCAAAAATGTGAACTTCAGCTTCTGTATTTTCGATGCTGCTTACATCAGAAACTGTAGTTTTAAGGACTGTGACTTTACCGGTTGCAGATTTTTAAATTGCAACTTAATGGGGTCAAGTTTTAGTGGCTGCAAATTTGACTATGCCACTTTTGATAAGACCCACATTGATAATGACATTCTCGAAAATGGGTGCCCTGGACTGGACAACCTTAAGCTCAAGTTTGCGCGTTCGTTACGCTTGAATTATCAGCAAATAGGTGATTCAAAATCAGCAAATAAAGCCATAGCAATCGAACTACAGGCTACAGGAGAGCACCTTCATAAAGCATGGAAATCCAAAGAATCTTATTACCGAAAGAAATATAAAGGATTTGACCGCTTAAAAATGTTTAGCGAATGGTTTGAGTTTAAGGCATTAGATCTTATCTGGGGAAACGGAGAGTCTGCTTTTAAATTATGCAGAGCTGTCATTGTTATTCTGTGCATAATAGCTTTACATCACGTCCTTAACTATGGTGATCCAAAACTAGTTAGCTCATATTTTGACGCGTTAGCAATGTCCCCACAGGTATTTTTGGGGACATTATTACTCCCTCAATATTCAGCATCGTTTCTGACAATGGTCGTTTTAGTAAGATTAATTATGTTTGGTTTCTTTATGTCCATAATAATTAAAAGGTTCAATAGGCGATAATTATGCATATCTATGCTTTTGGTTCGATATGTCGCGGAGAGGTTGATTCATTTTCAGACATTGACATGTTGGCTATCGTCAATGGTCGGGATGAAAGGTTTAATCCGAGAGATTACTCGATTTACTCGTATGAACGGATAAATGAACTCTGGAAAGAAGGTAATCCATTCGCTTGGCATCTTTTTTTGGAATCCAAGCTCATTTATTCATCCGATAACGTTGATTATTTACGGAGCTTAGGTAAACCGAGCAATTATAATTCAGGCTTAACTGATTGTGAAAAGTTTCTGGAGATATTTATCAGCGCTAAAAGCTCGATTGAAACATCTGATCTTACAGCGATTTTTGATCTATCTTCAGTGTTTTTATCGATACGAAATTTTGCGACATGTTTTTCTTTAGATTATGATGTAAGGTCCGATTTTTCGCGAAATTCCGCGCGTAATTTGGGCATTCATAGTATACCAGTTTGTGATTTGACCTATCAATTATTAGAAAGGGCCAGAGTGCTTTGTACCAGAGGTAATGGTGAAATCCTGAATGCTGATGACATTAAAAAAGTCAAAGCGCAATTACATTTAATTGAGCTTTGGATGCGAGAAAAACTAAAAATTATTGGCGGCAAGCATGAGTGAGTTTAGTAATAGAATTAAAGCTCAAAGAGAAGCATTAAAAGTAGTCAATGGTTCAGGATTATTCCGTGAACCGCTATTAAGTCTGACTGAGAAAGCCATAGACCGATGGTCTAATAACAATGATCTCAGCAATACAGATCGCGCTATTCTCTTGCTGAAAGCGATGTCAGGTACCTTATTTTTTCTAGCAAACAAGAGCCAAGAGCAGGTTACTGAAGACTATAAGACTCTTTCTAAAAAAGTAAATGACCAGTTATCTATATTGGAAATTGAATTGAAGAATAGAGTTGTTTCAAAGACAATTAGTTGAGAACTGAATAACACACTCCTAGTGTAGTCAGTTTTGGCGAGGTTAAAAGTGCTAACCTCCGCTTCTAGCTGTGAGTTCAACGGGTCGATGCAACGCTATCCTTAATCAAGGGGGACGTTGCCATGAAACGAAGAACGCGCATTTACTACACGCCAGAACAGAAAGCGATTATCTGGGACAGATATAAGCAAGGTGATTCCCTGCATGATATCGCCAGAACGTTCGACAGATATCATTCTTCTATCATGCCCACTATCCACCAAACTGGTGGATATCTGTTCGATGTCATCGCTACGCTCGACAAGCAGATTGAGCAGTGCTACCGCCAAAATGCGCTATGCCAGCGTATCAGCAAGATCCCAGGCATTGGCCCGATCACCGCCACCGCACTAGTTGCGACTATCGGCAACGCCAGCAATTTCGAAAATAGCCGACAGTTGGCTGCCTGGTTAGGACTGGTTCCACGTCAGCATTCAAGTGGTGGCAAACAAGTCTTGCTCGGGATAAGCAAACGAGGCGATATTTATTTACGAACCTTACTCATTCACGGTGCCAGGGCTGTGTTGCAGTCGGTCAAACGTAAAAAGGATGTTGTATCGGGATGGGCCAGTCGATTACTGGCACGCCGGAATAACAACATTGCCTCGGTAGCATTGGCTAATAAGAATGCGCGGATTGTGTGGGCACTATTGGCAAAAGACCAGGAGTACTGTGCACCAATAATGAACGTTTAAGTATCTGAGTCAGTAAGACGGAAACAACACCACCGATTGTTCAGGCAAGCATGACGTGATGGCAGGACAGGTCAGACCGTGATGGGGAAAACCCGGTTTATTCAAGGCTCCTGAAAGAGCGCTTTGTTGATAGAGGCCTCCATCAGCGTATTCCATCAGGGACAGAGGTGTTTCACATCACCTCGGCAAAGTCCGGATCTATGGCTGCAATTGATGACCTGCAAACCCACCACAACATATTTAGCCTGGCAAACAGGAGGCGACCATCTATGAATAAATCGAACTTTTGCTGAGTTAAAGGATCAGATCACGCATCATCCGGCAACACTGGCCGTCCCATGGCAAAGCAGAAGTTTAAAGTCACCAACTGGCGCAATTACAACAAAGCCCTCATCAACCGCGGCTCCGTCACTTTCTGGCTTGATGACGAGGCTATTCAGGCCTGGTATGAGCCCGCCACACGCACATCGCGGGGACGGCCTCAGCGCTATTCTGATCTCTCCATCACCACCGTCCTGGTTGTTAAACGTGTATTCCGCCTGACCCTGCGGGCCGCACAGGGCTTTATTGATTCCATTTTTGCCATGATGGATGTTCCTCTTCGCTGTCCGGATTACACCAGTGTCAGCAAGCGGGCAAAGTCGGTTAACGTCAGTTTTAAAACGCCCACCCGGGGTGAAATTGCGCATCTGGTGATTGATTCCACAGGGCTGAAAGTCTTCGGTGAAGGTGAGTGGAAAGTCAAAAAGCACGGCAAAGAGCGTCGTCGTATCTGGCGAAAACTGCATCTGGCTGTTGATGCAAGTACGCATGAAGTCATCTGCGCGGACCTGTCGCAGAATAAAGTCACGGACGCTGAAGCTTTCCCGGGGCTTATCCGGTAGACCCACCGAAAAATCAGGTCAGCAGCGGCGGACGGTGCTTACGATACGCGGCGATGTCATGACGAACTGCGTCGCAAGAAAATCAGCGCGCTCATTCCTCCCCGAAAGGGGGCGGGCTACTGGCCAGGTGCGTATGCAGACCGCAATCGTGCTGTTGCGAATCAACGGCGGAGCGGGAGCAATGCACGGTGGAAATGGACAACAGATTACAACCGTCGGTCGATAGCGGAAATGGCGATGTACAGGGTAAAGCAGTTGTTGGGTGGTTCGCTGACGTTGCGTGACTACGATGGTCAGGTTGCAGAGGCTCTGGCCATGGTGCGTGCGCTGAACAAAATGACGAAGGCAGGCATACCAGAAAGCGTGCGTATTATCTGACAACTGCAACCGGCTACGAAGAAGCTTGCCCCAAATCTGATTTATTCAACAAAGCCGCCCGGACTCGCAATCGAACTTATAATGAGTTTATTTATATAATTTCCTGATGCTATAATTTTTTGTTTGTTTTGGTTCAAACCCAGTATTCAGACTTACGAAGGTTGTTTCAATTAAGAACTTTGGCGAGGTTTTAGTTGATTTTTCGTCGGGATTTCTTATTGGTGAGAATATTGTGTGGTTCTAGTGAGAGAGTATTCTGTTTTACTCTATGTAAGTGATATTTATGCAAGGTGAACTATTTGAAAAACAGCAATGGGCGATAACAGGAATAATATCTGATTCCCTGCCTGATTACCTGGGAGAGGCATTATTAAAACCTTTTTGCGAGAAACAGAGTTTTTCATGTCTTTTTTATCCTCAGTGGAAATAATCATTTCTCACAAACAAACAGGAGAAAGATATGCCCACCTACAGACTGATACGGTTGTCCGAAGTGATGGCCAAAACAGGTTTAAAACGTTCACAGGTTTATCGTGATATGAAAAGTGGCGACTTCCCCAAATCCTGCAAGATTGGTCCAGCCAGCGTAGCCTGGCTTGAATCGGAGATTGATGACTGGATCGCAATGAAACTCAATTATCGCGAACCGCAATCAAACTGACCCCCATATCAGGGGGACAGTTTTCTGAGCTGTGCGCGGGTGGTTTGATTCTGTGCGCCTGTGATCCCAAATGCATCAATGATTAACGTAAAAATAAGTGTTGCGAATAAACTTGAGTACCAGTGCTGATAATAATTTATTGATGCCTGTGCTAACAAAAGCAGGGCCGGAATAACCGGACCTGCTTTTCCTTACGCTGACTCAGAGATTTTTCTGCTGCCGTGCGTAGTCCCATGGTGCGGTGTAACCGCTGTGGTTGCTGTCCAGATAATCTGACCACCATTGCATCATAGCCTTGCGGGATTCAAGGTGTTCAGCCCGGTGGATATATGCAGCCCGGACTCCATTTCGCTCCTGATGGCTCATCTGTCGTTCCACTGCATCGCGCGACCAGAGTTCTGACTCCGTCAGGGCGCTACAGGCCATTGTTCTGAACCCATGACCGCAGACTTCTTTTTTGGTGTCATAGCCCATTAATCTCAGCGCCCGATTGGTAGTATTTTCACTCATAGGTCTCGACTGATTGCGGTCTCCGGGAAAGACTAGCTCAAGGTGCCCGGATATCTTGTGGATCTGACGCAGAATGGCAATGGCCTGGCGGGAAAGCGGGACAATATGAGAAGTGCGCATTTTTGCTCCCCGGTGAGAGAAGCGGACTTTATCAATTGCCTTACGGCTGCCAGGGATGGTCCAGATTTTGCGCTTAAAATCTATCTCACTCCAGCGGGCGAAACGCAGTTCGCTGGAGCGGATAAATAGATGCAGAGTGAGGATGAGCGCCAGTTGAGTCAGTTGTCTTCCCTGCTGGTAATTCCCGATGCGTTCCAGGAGGTCAGGTAACTGCTCCAGCGGCAGGGCGGGGTAGTGGTTTTTCACCGGAGGTGCAGTCACGCCTTCCAGATGTTGTGCCGGATTTCGTTCAGTCAGACCCTGCTGGATAGCGTAGCGCATGATATTACAGATTTGCTGGCGGGTGCGGGCGGCAACTTCGAGAAAACCATTGTCTTCAATGACCTTCAGCAGGGCGGTGAAATGGGGCGTCCTGAGCATGGCTAATGGAATATGCCCGACAGCCGGGAATATATGATTGTTCATACTTGCGAAAATGCGTCCGGCATAATCAGGTGACCATTTTTTGTTGCTTTTATGCCAGGCAAGCGCCACAGACTTAAAACATTTTTCAGGTGACGCAGCGGCTCTGTCATCCATCCGCTGTCGCGTCGGGTTGACGTTCTGAGCCAGAAGTATGCGAATACCTTCACGCTGATGTCGTGCGTCAGAAAGCGATACCTGTGGATAGGCACCTAGGGCAATGCGGGATTCTTTGCGGTTAAATCGGTATTTGAGATACCACAGGCGTGAACCACCCGGATTAACGAGCAGATAGAGACCCTGAGCATCGGTCAGTTTGAAGGGTTTTGAAGCCGGTTTTGTATTACGAATTTTGGTATCGGTAAGGGACATAAGGTGGTCACTCCATAATCGAACGGAAATGACCCCAAATCAGACCACCAATTTCGCCGGATGCAGAGGGAAAACCAGAGATGCATCGGGAAAGATTTCTACACTAACTCTCTGTATCGCAATACTATTGAGACATAGTGAGACGCATAGAAACAAGAATTTGGCTCCTCTGACTGGACTCGAACCAGTGACATACGGATTAACAGTCCGCCGTTCTACCGACTGAACTACAGAGGAATCGTGTGAACGAGGCGCATAGTAATGGGTGCCCTTTTTTGTGTCAACACTAAAATTAACTGCCTGATTCAATTGAATGAAATAAAGGCAATCTGCCGTTTTAGTGAACTACGCGCAGGTTACTGCTCTCATCGCTGCCATTTTCACGAATTCGCAATAACGGATCTTGCTGGTAAAAACGGCAGAAACGCTGCCACAGCGCGGGGAACCGGGGGGCAAACAGCTCCGGTGCGCTGAAGAAGTATTCTGATAGCACGGCGAAACATTCAGCAGGGTCGGTCGCGGCATAGGCGTCGATACTGGCGGCACTTTCACCGACCAGATCAATCTCATCCTGAATGTTATCCATCGCGGCATGGAGGTCATGTTCCCAACTCGCGACTTCACGCAGCGGAATCAACGGCACGCCATTGGCCCGGTCACCGTTGCGGACATCGAGCTTATGCGCCACTTCATGCACGATAAGGTTAAAACCGGAGGCATCGTAGGAATCCTGAATGTCGAGCCAATTGAGGACGATAGGCCCTTGCTGCCAGCTCTGGCCTGACTGCACCACGCGCTGGTTATGTACCAGGCCGATATCATCTTCCCATTCATCATCGACGACAAACGGGGCAGGGTAGATCAGCACCTCATGGAAGCCATCGAGCCATTCAAAGCCCAGCGAGAGTACCGGCAGGCAAAACAGCATCGCGATACGGGCATTCTGCACCGGCGCTAATTCCAGGCCCTGAAGCGGGACGAGACGTTTTTGTTGCAGGAAACGATCGGCCAGCTGTATAAGCTTGAGCTGTTCTTCCGGCGAAAGACTCGCCAGAACAGGAATGGCAAGTGCTTGTTCCCACGGGATATCCGCGCTATGGGGAGCGTCATGTGCTTTCCAGGGCCATTTAATCATCGTTTTGCTCGCAAACTCGTCACTTGATATCAATTAAAGGGACAGGGTCTGTTAAAATGCCAAAGAACCTGGCATCATGGCAACCACTCAGCGGAGAGATGCCGGAGCGGCTGAACGGACTAGTCTCGAAAACTAGAGTAGGGGCAACTCTACCGGGGGTTCAAATCCCCCTCTCTCCGCCATTATTCAATCAGTTACAGCAATACTTTTCAACGACCCTCGTCACAGATACTTTTTCCTCTTTCGTAATAATCAGTTTAGAAGCCGCTTATCGTTCCCGTGATCGGATTCCTCTCCTTCATTCGTACTTTCAATCGTAAAAAGCGCGCACAAAAAAGCCCGCACGCGGCGGGCTTGAATAGGGGAGTGCGGATTAGAACTGGTAAACCATGCCCACACCTACGACGTCATCGGTGCTGATGCCGGTTGCGGAGTAGAAGTCATCGTCACCGTCCAGCAGGTTGATTTTGTAATCAACATAAGAGGAGAAGTTTTTGTTGAAGTAGTAGTTGGCGCCAACAGAAACGTATTTCACCAGGTCTTTGTCGTTCCAGTCGCTGTTTGGTACGCGATCGGCAGTCAAGTCTTTACCTTTAGACTGCAGGTAAGAGATTTCAGGACGCAGACCGAAATCGAACTGGTACTGAGCAGTCAATTCAAAGTTCTGAGTTTTGTTGGCGATAAACTTATCTTGTTCACCAAATGGGGTCATGTTGCGGGTTTCTGCATACATGGTCGCCAGATAGATGTTGTTCGCATCATATTTCATGCCCACGGTCCACACATCGGCTCTCTCGCCGCCGGCAGTGCTTTCAGTTTCCTGCTCGTTGGTACGGTCAGACGAGGCATATGCTGCACCTGCGCTGAAGCCCATCCCGAAGTCATACACGGTGGACAGACCATAGCCGTCACCATTGTCCTGGCTCATGGAGCCGCCATCGCGGTTAGAGGTGCCTTCCTGATCATAAATGCCATTCGAGCCTTCGTTCGCGCCCTGATACTGCAGTGCGAAGCTCAGGCCATCAACCAGACCAAAGAAATCGGTGTTGCGATAGGTCGCCATACCGTTACCACGGCCAACCATAAAGTTGTCGGTGTAGGTATAAGAGTCGCCGCCGAAGACAGGCAGCATATCGGTCCAGGCTTCAACGTCGTACACCACGCCGTAGTTACGACCGTAATCGAATGAGCCGAAGTCGCCGAACTTCATACCGGCAAAGCCCAGACGGGTTGCGGACTGATTGCCAGAGCCTTCAGTGTCGTTGGCCTGGATGTTGTATTCCCACTGGCCGTAACCGGTCAGTTCAGAGTTGATTTGAGTTTCACCTTTGAAACCAATACGCACATAGGTTTCGTCGCCATCGCTGCCGCCATTTTCAGAGAACTGATGACGGGCATCAACCTTGCCGTATAAATCGAGTTTATTACCGTCTTTGTTATAAATTTCTGCTGCGTTTGCTGCACCGGCCACCAGTATTGCGGGCACGAGAATTGCCAATACTTTTCTTTTCATTATATATTCCCTTTAAATGATTAATTCTATGAATAAATGCACCTCATTCCGAGGTGCGAATGAAATATTAGCCATGAAGTTCATTTTAATTTAAAGAAAACATGTAAATAAGTTAGTTTAAATATTTCTGGTTGTGTCTATTTGCGGATGGTATATATTTTTGTGATGGGAATGATTTTGGTATTTATCTGGGTGATTTGTAATGTGTTTTTCTGGGTTTTGGTAACGAGAAAGCAGTTTGTCTGAAATGTTATTGATAACGAAAATGTATTTTACCAATGCAATCATCATACTTATTGGAAAGGGCAAAAAAAAGCCTGCTCTCAGAGTGGAACAGGCGTTATTAACGTTAATAAAAGTGAGTGCAGTGTAAAAACAACAAAAGGCAGTGAATATTTGCATACGCTTCTCATAAAATAAAGTACGAAAGCAAACTGCCCACGCTCTTTTTTTTGCAATATAAGGAAGTGTCCAGAATTAGCGGAACAACTATTTGACATTCACACGCCCAAAGCAACCCCTTTCCTGAAAATTGCCAGAGATCAAAACAATCGCGAATCATTCAGTTGAGAAATGCCCTGGCGCTTTTCTATGGCGTTTTGTGCGCTATAATGTGATTTGGTTCACATTTTTTATGGCAAAAAGTAAAAATTCAAACATTTTTGCCCGAAACAGGGGAGTTTTATCAATGGATGAAAGGCGTTCGCGCGGGCCCGGTGGCATGCTGGCGTTGTGGGTGTTCTACGCCTTTTGTGGCTACTTTATTTGGGCAATGCTGCGTTATTTCTGGATTGTGAGCCAGATTGACCCGATCCCTGGCGCAACGCTGGACGGTGATCTCGGTTCGACGATGGGGAAATGGCTGGGGGCGTTGCTGGGTTTTGTGGTGTTGAGTTCGGTGGGGGCCATTCTCGGGGGCATTGCCTGGTACACCCGTCCGCGCGGTGAAGAGCCGTCAGGATGATGAAATAAAAAACTGCTATTCTCGCTGCTCTGCTGCGCACGATTTATTGGGTACGAGAGAGAGGGGCGAATGACCGTGCAATCCTGGCAACACCGTTTTGAAGACTGGCTGATGCAGCATCACGATGACGATGATGCGGCACATGACATTTCCCATTTTCGTCGCGTCTGGGCCACCGCGCAACGCTTATCGCAAGAGGAACAGACTGACGAGCGGGTGATCCTCGCCGCCTGTTACTTCCACGATATTGTCAGCCTGCCGAAAAACCATCCTGAGCGTAGCCGGTCGTCGGTGCTGGCTGCGCAAAAAACGCTGACCATCCTGCGGGAGGATTTCCCCGATTTTCCTGAGGATCTTTATCCTGCGGTGGCCCATGCCATTGAAGCACATAGCCACAGTGCCAACATCACGCCCCGGACGCGGGAAGCCAAAATTATCCAGGATGCTGACAGGCTTGAATCGTTAGGCGCAATTGGGCTGGCGCGCGTTTTTGTGGTCGCGGGTAAAATGAATGTGGCGCTGTTCGATGCTGAGGATCCGTTTGCCGATGCACGTCCGCTGAATGACATGCGCTATGCCCTCGATCATTTTCAGAACAAACTCCTGCGTCTGCCTGCCACGATGCAGACCGCGCAGGGTCGGGCGCTGGCGGAGCACAATGCCCGCTATCTGGTGCAGTTCATGGCAAAAATCAGCGCGGAGTTGCAGGGCGATTATCTGGAATATGATGATGCGATTCTGGCGCGTTTTGCGCCGCAGGCCTGAGTTCAGCCGGGGAAATTGTGTTACTCTCAGCGAAAATGGTCTGGCCCGGTTACTGAAATGCAACACACACTTACTCGCACTCTCCCCACACAAGACGCGGAACGTTCCGGACTGGATGCGCAGGCGCTGCTTACCCAGCTGCTGACGATTTACGATGTCAAAACCTTGGTGGCGACGCTTAATGCGGCAGGCGAGCAGCACTGGAGCCCGGCCATTCTTAAACGCGCCACGGACAACGGCAAAATCAACCGTCGGCTGGGCGATAGCGAATACGCCCGGTTAGCCGCGCTGCTGCCGCAGCCCTCTACCGCGCCGACGCATTTCCGCTTTATCGATCTGCTTGCCGGTATTGGCGGGATTCGCAACGGCTTCGAGGCCATCGGCGGCCAGTGCGTTTTCACCAGCGAGTGGAATAAACACGCCGTGCGCACCTATAAAGCCAACTGGTACTGCGACCCGGCTGAACATCAGTTTAATGAAGACATCCGCGATGTAACGCTGAGCCACAAAACGGACGTCAGCGACAGCGAGGCCGCGGCGCACATTCGCAGCATTATCCCGCAGCATGATGTCCTGCTGGCGGGCTTCCCGTGTCAGCCGTTTTCGCTGGCGGGCGTCTCGAAGAAAAATGCAATGGGCCGCGCACACGGCTTTGCCTGCGACACACAAGGCACACTGTTTTTCGACGTGGCGCGCATCATCGACGCCTGCCGTCCGGCGATATTTGTGTTGGAAAACGTCAAAAACCTCAAGAGTCACGACGGGGGCAAAACCTTCCGGATAATCATGCACACTCTGGATTCACTGGGGTATGACGTGGCTGATTCAGCGGAAATGGGCGCCGACGATCCAAAAATTATCGACGGTCAGCATTTCCTGCCCCAGCACCGGGAGCGCATTGTGCTGGTCGGTTTCCGCCGGGATTTGAACCTGCAACAGGGTTTCACGCTACGCGATTTACCGGCGCTGTATCCTGAGCGTCGCCCGACGTTTGGCGAACTGCTGGAGCCGACGGTAGACGCGAAATTTATCCTCACGCCGGTTCTGTGGAAATATCTCTATCGTTACGCCAAAAAGCATCAGGCGCGCGGGAATGGCTTCGGCTACGGTCTGGTTGATCCGACCCGGCCGGGCAGCGTGGCACGTACCCTGTCGGCACGCTATTACAAAGTACCTGTAGATTTAGTAAAAATGAACATCATATCTTATTGAAATTATTGCATTAAATTTTCTTAATAGATTGTCCATTTTCAAGAAAAAGGTAGAGATTTTTCTTCTGTATGACGGATTGTCCGGCTCCAAGCTAGTTAAGAAGATAGATAATCTGACAAATATTGCACCCGAATCATTTGTATGGTGGAATGAATTGATAACAACGCTATGAAAGGTAATTTATGGCTATTGTAAAAAAAGCATTTAGACCTAAAGCAAGAATCATGGAGCTTTTAGGTGAGCAGCTTATAAAAAATCACACACTAGCTCTTTTTGAGTTAATAAAAAACGCATATGACGCAGATGCATCATATGTAAAATTAACGCTTAATAATATTAATTCAGACAATGCAAGTATAGAAGTAGTTGATGATGGATCAGGGATGGATCTTGATACTGTAGTAAACATATGGATGGAACCTGCACATGGGCATAAATCCATATTTAGAGAAAGTGGAAAGCGAACAAATAAAGGCCGCTTGCCTGTTGGTGAGAAAGGAGTCGGTAGATTTGCGGTGCACAGATTGGGAAAAAAAATCTCGATGTCAACCCGTGCATACGATCAAGACGTAGTCACTGTAGATATTGATTGGGATAAATTTTCAAAATCTGAATATTTGGATGAGGCATACATTGCTATTGAAACACGTCCAAGCAAAGCATCAAAATCAGACACTACTGGAACTAAAATAGTCATAACAGAATTAAAGCAAGACTGGAAACGTGGCGACATAAGACGACTATATAGAGCGGTGTCATCTATGACATCAGCCAATTTACTTAAAAGAGAAAAAAATAGCGATAGTTTTGTTGTTGAGTTTAATATCTACCCTGAGTCAAAATGGCTAGATGATCTCTTTGATCCAGATTTGGTGATTTCTCAAGCCCTTTTTGACTTTGATTTTAGATTAGATGATGAAGGTCTAACCTATAAATATAATTATCAACCGTATCCAGCGCTTATTTCTGATTATAAAGGTGTCATAGAACCTAGAAATACTGAAGTCAAAATAGAATCTCCGGATTTCTTTAAATATATCCCTTCATCAAATGAGCGGTCAAAGAAGAAAAAAACAAGAGATGAGCGATTTTCACTTGTCAAAAGCGGAATTGGGCCAATCGCAGGGAAAATATTGGGGTTTGACCTTGATAGGATTTTATACGATAGATATTTAAAAGATGAATCTGGAGGGTTAAGTGAATATTTGAAAGCCCAGGGAGGCTTGAAAGTATATCGCGATAATCTTCGAGTCTATAATTATGGTGAGCCTGGGGATGATTGGTTAGGCTTAGATCATCGTAGAATACAAAGTCCTACTAAAAGAATGGGAAATCAGCAGTTACTTGGAGAAATTCACCTTGAGCTGGATAAAAGTTCAGCATTGAAGGAAAAAACAAACCGTGAAGGGTTTGTTGAAAATGAGGCTTATGGGGAGTTTGTTCATGCGATGTTATCGGTTATGGCTCAATTTGAAGCTGAAAGAAATAAAGATAAAAGAATTTTAAAAGCTGCAATTGAAACGAAACCGGGTGGAGATTTTCATGGCTCAGAAAAACGAAAAAGTACAGAAGAACTTTTAGATGAACTGAAGCAGGAGGTAATAGCTGAAAAAAATATTTCTCCAAAAGTAGGAAATCTCGTAAACCAAGTTATTTCATCATTCAAAGAAACTAGAGATGCAATGCTCTCATCAGCTGGGGCTGGTTTAGGTCTAACTACCGTGTTCCATGAGTTAGAACGTGGAATACGAAACTTACACATGGCTATAAGAGATGGGGTAGATAACAAACGTTTAGAAAGCATTTCTGAAGAATTAGTATCCCTGCTTCAGGGTGCTATGTATATGGTAAGCAAGAAAGATAAAGAGGTTATTCCTGCTTCGAAATTAATTAAACAATGTGTAAATACACAGCAGCGTCGGTTTAAGCGTCATAACATAAACTTTTTGCCTGGTTTTGAGAATAGCACGTTGTTAGATTTTGAAATAACTGGTGTGAGACGAATGTTCACTAGTGCTATTGTTAATATCATCGATAATGCAATTTACTGGATGGACGGTGAACCGGATGAAGAACGGTATTTATGGATAGGCTTAAGTTCTGACTTTGAAGGGCCCGCAATAATTATTGCTGATAATGGCCCTGGATTTATTGATGGTGGCGATGAATTAATACAACCATTTTTCACAAGGAAGCCTGCAGGTATGGGGATTGGTCTCTACTATGCTGATATGGTTATGAAAGCGCATTCAGGGAGATTGGTATTCCCTAATGTCAGCACAATTGATATCCCTGCTGTAACTAAAGGTGCCTGTGTAGTGCTCGTTTTTGGTAAGGATAAATAAAATGTTTTTTAAATCAATTTCACTGATAATAGATGATAAAGAAAATGATGGGAATTTCATTGCCGCTTATTTAAATAAAAATTTTGTACCTAACATTTTCTATTGCTATGATTCCAATAAAGATTGGACTGGTTTTGAAACGAAATTATCAGGAGTAAGAACTATATTCCAAGATTTATCGTTAATTTCAACCGCAAGTCCGGATGTGACAGATTTTGACGCAGCGGCGGAAACGATAGAAAATATATTGGACGAAAATAATGGTCCTTGGCTACTTATCACATGGTCAACATGGGCTGAAAGCGAAAGTGAAACAGATTTCCCAAAAGAATTATTTGATCATTTGCGACAGGAACTACCAGTTTCATTACGGCCATTTGATTACATTACTATTAACAAATCATTGTTTACACCTGGGCATGATCATAACCCTGTATCGCTGCCAAATGATGCTTCACTAGCTCAATTACATGAATTAATTGAGAATAAAATTACCCAAAGATACGGGCTAAAATATTTGATTGGATGGGAACAGGCTGCTAAAAAAGCTGTTCACTCAGCATTGGCTGAATTAACGAATATTGCTTCTGGACATGCGCAAAGCAATGAGATTTTACATAAAATATTCGAAAATATTGCTGAATCAGCAACTGGTAAGAGTACATGCATTACAGCATTGAACGCTGGTACTAGCGAAACACTGACTGACATTATTAAAGATAAAATAGAAAATCAGATACCAAATAATCTTGATGATTTCGGGCATGTAATACGAAGTGCACGCGATAACCGCGGTTTAGATATGACGGGTTTACCAAGTTGGAAGGAGTCAATCAATAGAGCTATACACTTTGATATGTCTGAAAAAGTAAAACAATATCATAAACCTGGGAATGTCTACAAAATTAATGAAAAGGTTATTGACTCTGGTATTAAATCATTTCCGGATAGCATCTCAAATGCTGGAGCATTGTCTAAATTCAAAAGGAAAAATTTCTTTTGTTTTTTAGATAGTGAAAGGGATCTTAAAAACGAAGTTTGCGAACGTTCTGATCTAATATGTCTTGATATTACACCACCTTGTGATCATGCGAATAATAAAGCAGAATGGAATAAATATATAGTAGGTATTATCTTAAAAGATAATGATGATAAATTTTGCAAGCTGGTGAAAAATGTTAACAATGAACGTGTTAGAGAAGATGGTATTAGATTAATCAATGACAGTTTAATTTTACTTCCAAAGTATACCAAGGATGATGGTTCTGGATCATTATATCGAGTTGTATTGAATGCTAAACTAACATTTTCTGTTCCTGTTAATATATGCGATGCGACATTAGGTAACTTACAATTAATGAGAGCTAGAGAGAATATTCTCTCAGATATAAGAAGTTGGTTTATACGTCAGGCAACACGGCCAGGTATTGTTGAATTAAGAGGCTGATCGTTAAGCCCAACAAGATTTAGCTCGTTGGGCTTAATTGATATTACTTTTTAGCGCATTTCAATATAATTGGGTGGAGCATTTTTGCGACTGCAGAAAACATGGGGACAATAACTGAATTGCCAAATTGTCTATATGCTTGTGTGTCTGATACTGGAATTTTAAATTTTTCTTCAAATGGTTTTTCAAAACCCATAATTCTAGCACATTCTCTTGGTGATAAGCGTCGCGGCCGCTTATCCATATTCTCGGCATTATCAAAATCTGTTTCACCTAATTTTCTATCCCAACCACGGTCTATTAAAATTTCTGAACCGTCTTTAAAATAGCGTGCAGAGAGGGCCCGCGCAAAACTAAATGGATCATTAGGGTCTACTAAGCCAAACCCAAATCCATTTCCTTTTGCACGATGCTTCTCAGCATACTTATATAGGTATTTCCATAATGTTTTTGATAAAATGTATTTATCGTTGGGCTCAGGGTCTAAAAGATTTTTGAATCTAACCCTATTACTTGGGTAGAATTTATGAATATCAGCTAATGTAAAGCTTCTAGCGATGTTTAAATCCCTTCGAAAACCAACTATTACAATTCGCTCACGATGTTGAGGAAGAAAATTTTTCCCATCAATGATCTTTGGATCTTTGCCATTAACGAAATATTCATCACTTATCTCATAACCTAAATCTTTTAGTGTTTTCAATATAATTGAAAATGTTTTTCCGTGATCATGGCTTTTTAAATTTTTAACATTTTCAAGAACAAATATTGCTGGTTTTTTAACATGTAATATTCTAGCAATATCAAAAAATAGAGTGCCTTGAGTATCACATTCAAAACCGTGCTTTTTACCCAAAGAATTTTTTTTACTTACACCGGCTAAACTAAAGGGCTGACATGGGAATCCAGCGATGAGAACATCATGTTCTGGTATAGATTTTTCAATGTGCGCATAAGCTTGCTCTTCGCCCACGTCAGTATTATTGCTTAAAGTAATCTCCCTGATATCATGATTAAAGATATGGTCGTTAGGGTCACAATACCAATTTGCTCTATATGTTTTAACTGCGTACTTATTCCATTCACTTGTGAAGACACATTTTCCACCAATGCTTTCAAAACCACTACGTATGCCACCAATACCAGCAAATAAATCTATAAACTTAAAATCATAATTATCATGACAAGATGGAGGTCTTGGGAACATAGATTTTAAAGAGTCAATCTCCTTTGTACTCAATAACTTTTGGCAACACTTACCATTAAGCCATCTATTTAATGACTCACGAGTCCATTCTTTTGTTGAGGAAGTGCGCAGGGTTAGAGCAATATCCTTCTGGTTGTAGATTTCGAGTAATGAGTTAACTAGGTCTAGTTGTTCCAACAGTAGTTTTTGATAAGAAACTTCACATGTCATGACTGGATCACTATCTAACTTATTGATATTAAACATACTTCAGCCTTGCTGGGTAAAATGAGTGACAGTCTTGGAAGTAAGTTAAGCACAGTCTCGATGAAATGTAAAACAATGCCTTAGACGATCCTCCATAGCTTTAGATTTATATAAATAAGACTATTCCCGATGTTTATTGTTTATCTACGCAATCTTTCAATATTTAGGTAAAGAGATTCTATTAGTTCCTGAGCACACTCGCTATAATGAAAAGCCCTATGGCAATTAGGGCAAAGAGCTACACAATTGCTTATAGTGTCAGCTCCAGATGCAGAAAGTGGTATCACATGATGTACTTCAAGATATGGGTGGCCACCAATTATTGAAAATGGTGCACTTTTCCCACAATGCTCGCAAAATCCTTTACTTTTCTGCAATACCCATGCTTTGACTGCGGGGTCCCGAAAATAGACTTTTTGAACTCTTTCTGCTGAAATTGGTATCTCATACCCCTTGGGTACGCTTAAGGGAGTTTTTACTAGCTTGTTTACCCGATTGCTTAGGATATGATCATCATCAGTAGGCTCGAGAAGAACTAATGGATTTCCATATATAATTTGCTCCCAAAAATCAGCACTGTTTATGTTAGGTATATTTATCATGATTCGTTTACTTCTATTACCTGAAGCAGAAGGAGTACTTTTTTTGCCCGTACGACTAAAATGAGTCTGAAATCTGCATAATTCTTGACGAGTCTCGGAAGGACTTGCACCTGTTAGATTAAAATGCGTATCAGGATGTACTCTTCTTTCTGCTATGAATGGTATATTCTTTCTTGAAGGCATCGAAGCTAAATACACAATTACTTGTTGTTGTCCTGATTCAATTAATCGTTCAATAATATACTCTAAGGCAATGTTATAATCTTTATTTCTTTGTGCGGGCCCCCAAGACTCAAGAATTAGGCCAAATACTCCATCTTCTTCTACGACCTGGCACTCGGCATTCAGTTCTATTCCATTTCCATCAAGAATATACATTGTTTAATTTTCCAAAAAAAGTTTTATAAATTATCCTCTATCTATATGGATATGCAATAAACTATTAACTTTATATGTATTTGCTACAAACTGTAGATTAATATTTGTACGGATGTTTGAGCTGAATTGTAAGCATCCATGGTTTAGTCCCGCGCACTTTTTGAGAGTTCCGGTTTTTCAGTCATCAACCGTCACTCTTCCGGCGTCAAGTTGTCCAGAGATTCATGAGGTTCTCGTTGTTATATTCCAGCATCACGGCATGCTCTTCAGCCCATTATGCCAGCGTCATGGGCACAAGTTCCGGGCCTTTGTTCACCCACATCTTCAGCAGGTATGGCGGTTTACCACGATCTTGTCCAGGAGCCAAACGACACGCTGAGCCGGGATAGTTAAGATCGATTTCTATCGCCAGCACCCTACGGTTAAAGTCGCCACCTATTGAAAAATTACCTCGATGAAAATAGCACATGATTAAGGTCATAGTTCGTATTGAGTTACACGAGCAGAAAATACGGGTATCCGGAGAGGTAGTGCATCATAAATATGCCACTTGCTTAAGAATAAACACCATGCTCTATACGCAAAATTAACCTAGTAACCATCATTACTCCTTTGTCTGAGTCCATCATCTCCGAAGGAGTCTTCCACTGTAATACCTTATTAGGTTCTTCACACCATTTTAACGCTGTACTTTCATTGCCTTCAAAAAGCGCAGTAATTTGTAGAAGCGATTCATTTCTTGTCTGCATGCTTAATACCTGATGAACATTTGAGCGCTTCGATAAGTGTGTTTCGTTCTTCCTCTGTCATCCGGGAGATAAGCAATGCAAGTTCTGCTGTGGTCTGATCATCACAAAAAAAGTAGTTCAACGGTACGTTTAACTCCGCAGCCATCCGTCGCAGTGTATCGATATCTGGGACATGCCGTCCTTTCTCGTAATGGTTCATACGACTGCTGGCCGATGCAGGATCAAAGCCAACAAGGATCCCCAGAGAGCGCTGAGATATTCCAGCTTTGCTTCTGGCCTCCTTAAGTCGTTCCGGTATGGGATTTTTTTCTGGCACAGTGTCATCTTCATCGATCCTGAGTGCTTAGATTGTCTAAGTATCTTTCATTGTTGTATACTTAGCAATCCTAAGCTAACAGTCCTTTTCAGCCATTATGAATAATCGTGTAATCACCCCAGCATCGTACATATTTTCCGCAATCATTTACTTTGGTGAAGAGAATTTCACCAGTAACGATTTAGCAATAATTCTTGTTGAGAAATTTTCACTACAAAAAGATTATTTAAAGGCAAAATCTTTTACCTATAACCAAATACAAAACCTCGTCAATAAAGGGCTGTTAAATAAAGTAAGGAAAAATAATATTTATCAATATGTATACTCAACTACCCCAGAATTTAAATGTGCCATGGAAAGCGTTGAGTTAATTCACCCGGAGACCGGTATTACTTTACAAAAAACCGTATGCGACACAATCCAAATAAGTAATGATATAAAAATAACACTGAAGAGTCTTATTGATAAGTACATGTGTGAGTTAGAAAAAATATCTGGTGCGAAAGAGATTTATGAAGAGCTAACCATTATAGTGCCTGAAAGGGGAAAGGAGTTCAGACAACTTTCAATTGAGCAAAGCAGAAAATTTATCAGAACAAATGAAAAACTAAATACGTTAAAAAACATTGTCGATAAAAATTTTCACTAAGATAAGAAGTATTCCGTGAAACCTTGAGCCAGGCTATATTAAAAGAAGGAGTGAAATGGACTTTGCTCTCTCTTAGGTTACGGGGTTATTGTGGGGAATATTATTGCAGATAGTTCTCCGTTCCCTAAGGGACCCTAAGGCCCTGATAATTTCAGCTAACAATACAAATATTTTCTTGTAATTTGGTAGGTTAAAGGCTACGATCGCAGGCGACTAGACATAGGATTGACCTCGACGACGCTGGCCAAAAAAACCATAACAGAGTAAAGATGTTCCTGAAAAAGAGTCCATCAATATATGGGCTCTTTTTTATTGTCATCCTTAAAGCCCATATAGTGGAGGTTGTGATTGATTCTGTAAGGCTATAGTTTGAAGAATTTCCATGTCAGTATATCTGCTTACTTACCATGAAGACAGTGGATAGGAGCGGCCAGATATAAACTAGAATTTAAAGCGGGCTGGCCGAGTCTGCTGTGGTCGATAGAATTGAACCATCTATTTGAGATAGCTTGCTTCATGTTTGTCCAACATATAGTGTTGTATTGCCTTATTTGAAACTATGATTAGTTTTTTTCAATGTAGTAATCAGGTCTAACTGCTGGACTTTTGTCAAATTGGATATTAGATAAACCAACTCTGTAATCATTGTGCTCTCACTATTGATTTCATTTTTACGTAATTCATGAATTTCATTAATTAAGTTAATTTCACGGCTCAAAGAGTCATTTAAGCTTTTTTTTAGTTTTTGAATCTCTAGATTTAACTTTGAGGTGTTTAGATCTGATTTGACCTTTTTATTTACCTTATGTCTATCGATGGTTTGAATTAGATCGCTGAATACTGGTCTTGATTTCTTAATGCTTCCTTTAGACTGCCCAGCTTCCAGTGATACAGAATCATAAGATATCTTTGTTCCTTTTGATACGATATTAGGAGTATTTTTAATAAGCCTGTCTAAAGCTTCATAATATTTTTCAAGCGCTTTCATGGCTAGTCCTCTTCTTTTGATTGAATATATTTCAACTTTTTCTCAAGTAAATCTAAATCGTAGCTTTCAGTTCTAAATTCTAAGGTATCAATGTCAAGATTATTAACTAAGTTGCGCTGTGCAGCAACAACAGCTTCAAATTTCTCACTCTTCAATATAGCATTCTTACAATCAAGACATCCTGTTAGTGATCTTATTGCTCTCTGATTACAAGGATCTATTGAAGTACATCCTCCTAAACATGTTTCCGTATATGCAAGTTGGCCAAGTTTGAACTGTTTAATTGTTTTTTCTCTGTCATAATTAATATTTGTTATATTATTGATGATTATTCCTTGCGCTCCATGAAATTTGCTTTGGGGCCCTGTAATTAAATTTATATAGTCTAGCGCTTGACTATAGTTTTGAGCTTCCTGAAATTCATTTACAAAATGATTTCTCTCAAAAGAAATTAAGTTTTTAGCAAAGCTGCTTCCTTTTGAATAATAAAGTGTCATCTGTATGGATAAATGCTGCAATTGTCTTTTGAGTGATGTTAGATTCACCATACCGGATCGTGCACAATACAGTGCTAAAGTTCGCCTGAACTGATGTGTTTGTAAGGGCCAAGCATTGCCAATACGAAGGTCACTTTCAGATTCCCATGCTCTAAAAGGATCTATTTTCTTCAGTTCATTTAAATCTTCTTCTATAATATTTATTTTTAACCAATCAGTTTTACGTAACTCATCAAAAGAATTAAGCTCTGCAATTAAAAATGATTTAGAGCCTCTTTTGGGAGGTGGAAGGTATATTCCTAAGTAGGATACTCTAGTAAAAAGAGGTATAGTGTTTCCTTGTTTTTCTGCATCGTTAGTAGAGTTAGCAATGAGTTTACTAATTATGGAGGCTACTGCGACTGCTTTGAATCCTATCTCATTAGTAATCCATTGGGTCTCACACTCTGCTAACTTAGATGTTTTTCCTTTAATTATATAATATGTATTATCATTTTTTATATAGGTTTCAGCACAATCACTAGCTAGTGCTGATGCTTCACCTACACGCATGCCGGTATACATTTGAATTGCTAATCGACAAGTAAAAAAAATGCTATTAAGTAAATATACAGTGCCATGAATACTTTTACTTGCACTGAAGTCATCGAAAATACTGTCTATGTTATTGATGTGAATTATTTTTTTAAACTCATTTTTCGGATCTTGTTTAATATATCTTTGATTGCTTGTCATTATTTTAACTGCATCACTAAATTTCTTAGCACTGATAATAAATGAAAGCAGTTTTTCAATGTTTAAATGAAGTGTGTGAATTTTACTGTTTATGATATTTATATAATTGAGGTATATCCTAGGAGGAATTGGAGATACTTGTTTAAGATTAGTACGGTATCTGTTTATTACCTTAGTTAATGAGGGGAGTAAAGTTAGGTCATAAATGATAAATGGGTTAAGCTTATTATCTACTTTCTTGAATGCTAGTAAAAACCTTCTGGTTGCATACATAGTGCTAGGTTTTAATGAAAAAAGGCAAATACTTAGATGTCTTTCTGAGATTAGAAGCTCTTGTAATGTTAAAGAAGTCTCAAGGCAATATCTGCCGAAAATATTTAATATATATCCTAAGTCAGATATACATTTAACTTTAAATTTATTTCCTTTTCTAAACCATATGTAAATAAATACAAGGTGCTTCATTTCATTGATGATGTTATTTATCTGCTCTGAATTATTATTATTTGTCCAGTGTATGAATGAAAGAATTCTACTTTTGCTAGATAAATCATATCCTGAAAAATCCCATTTATTATCGCCATAATATGATACAACATTGCCATCTTTATCTTTACTAATTGCATGCGAATTCGATGGTGGGTATTTACTAGAAATTAATATGGGGTCAGGTTCAATCATATCATTAGTCAAAAGTAACCTAGCATTGAATTTGTCGTTGTGTCTCATTCAAACATCTCCAATCTGATATAGCATACTCAGCTTATGTGACCAGTATGATTCAAGATGTTGTTCAATATACACCTGTATTTTTACTTGCTCAACTAAGGCTGGATTTATTTGTTCTATCTGACTTACTATCTCATCAATCCTATTAATAACAGGGTCGTAAATTAAATGCCATTGATCTATAGTCTTAGATAAATGCTGAGTATGCTCAATACTATACTTACAGCTCAGGATTTTTTGTAGGTCCTTTTTATCGGCATGAATAAGATAGTTTGAACAAAATAAGCATCCTTCAGGTTGTTTACAATTAGGTTTGATAAGCGTATTTTCAGAAAATTGAATGGGTGTGTTTGGTTGTTTACATCCCCCAACTGATGTTGATTGTAGATAATCCTCATCAGTAATATGTTTTGCATTAGATAATTGCTCTAGATAAGTTCCTAGCTCCTCCGTTTGACGTGTGAACGAGCCTGAAGAGTAATGCTTGCTTATTGTATCGTCTGTGTTTTGTAGCAATTTCGATGCAACATATGGATCTGCGTTATTAATTAGCCATTCTGATTTAAGATTACGCCACTCCCTAGCGGTAATCAGTTTGGAAGAATAACCAATTCTACTTATGATTTTCTTTATTTTTGCACTTATGCCATTTAAATCTCGATGGTTGCTATAACGAGAATCAAAGGAGGGTATAAGGAATTGAGATAATTCGTAATTTAGGAAGTATTTTCTTAGCTCAAGGTAGCGTTTCATAATCGGAAGAAAGTTACTACTAATTCTGAAGTGGACAATTCTGTTATTTGCTCTGTGCTTTATAATTTTGAAATCCATACTTTCTTTTTCAACCGAATACTCGTTGTCCCATATAATGTTTAACAATTGAATAGGATTCATTCCTGTATTAGCAATAAATAAAAATACAAATGATGACATCGCGGTGATAGCTAAATCTCTTTTTTGATAAGAGTGGCTAATTTTATTGAACTTATTAATTGAATGCTTAGCGACTTTAATAATTCTGTCTCTATCTTTTTTGTGCCTTTCACCACGTTCTATTAGTTCTTTATGAGTCACGACTCGTCCTTTACCAAAATTGTAGCCTTTATTTATGCCTTGATTGCTAGTTCCATTTGCTGACAGATCTGTCTGACACCATGTTTTGGTCGGGAAAAGCCAAAAACAGTCATTTTCAACATTTAAGAAGGGGGGAACTTGCAATTGATAGGGATAGTCCTTTTTCTCAAGCAGGAAATCACAAATACCATTAAATAAACTTAATAGAAGTTGAATGTTTTCGCCCACTGTCCGATCATCTGGTAGTATAGTCGCTGTTTGCCTCTGATATGAATAATCAATCAAAGGAAGACTATCTTGATTATCAGCGTGTATTATCGTTCGAAGGAGCCTTTGTATTGAATTCAATACGGAAATTGTTGTTGTCGCTTTATACTTGCGCGCAGATACACGTTCCCAATGATAGTCTGCATAACTCTTGAATGCATCAATACACTGTATATCATTATCTAAACAGCTATGAAGATTATTTGCATCACACCATCTAATAAATTGAATGAATCTTGAAAGGTCATAAGATAGTTTTGATTCTCTGATAGAACTTTGTGTTAGATCTATATGTATTGAACTAATAAGATTAGCAATTAATGGTTTTCTATTCTTGTTTATTACATCACCAAAGACTTTGGATCCGACAATCAAAACCTTTTCATAGAACAGTGAGTTGATGTAATGATTTCGACGGTAGAAATTTATTATAACTTTTGAATGGTCTAAATGCTCTAATGACTGGTTGAAATATCTATCGATTGCAATTGATGCTTTCAATAATTCGATCATAATTTCTTACTCCAAATTTTATCTATCAATATTTGGAGATGCAATTCGTATTCTTCTTGATATGTGGTGTAATTGGATAAATTGCTACGATAATTGAGGTATAAATCGGTAGTATTGCTTGATAAATGTCCCATGCGGGACTTTACATATTCTCTGGCATCGTGCAATGTCATTTTACCTTCCTCCACGCCTGCAAGAAGAGAAGATGTAAGATTCATTCCGAAAGTAGCTCTCAAATCATGATATTTATAAGTATAGTTCGATCTTGCTAATCTTTTTCTCATCATTGGTATAACACGATTTTTTATAAATTGCCTTACCGCTTCTCCATTATGTAATGTTTTAATATCCAGATTAGAATCCTTAAGGTGTTTTCTGCTTAGATAATATGGTGTTCCTCTATTACTCAAGAACAGAAAATCTTCCGACATTTGATCTTTGTTTTTTTTGATTCTATTAGATGCCCTATTGCTATATTTATATATTCGTGTCATTTTATACAACCATTTTGGCATTACGAGTATAATATTCTTATTGTTTTTAGTATCAATACCGGTGCTTTCTCCTGTTAATATTCTTATTTCATGATTAATAGTGTTTGTGTCTTTTTCGAATAAGGAACTCTTTAAGGTTAGCACTGTTTGTATTCTAGCTCCTGTGAACAGCGCTATCAAATGTATCAATAACATTTCTGTGTTTTCTAAACTGATAAGAGTTTCGATTAGAGTGGATTGCTCCTCTATTTCAAGAGGACGTAAACGTCCTTCATCTCGGATATCTGTGGAATAGGGGGTAATCTCTTTTTGTGATTTAATAGTTAAATCAGTTTTTGTTTTTTTTAGCAGATACCTGAATCCGACTTTATCAAATGTATTGACATAAACATCACTTTCGCACCAAGGGATATTCTTAGGAATAAAAAAACCATCGCGAATTAGGTATCTATAGAACAATATCATTGTTGAAACTCTTCGTTTTACCGTTTGAGAACTTAATTTTCCATTCTGAATTTGATTTACTAGGAAATTTCTATATTTATATGTCGGCCTTAGTAGTTTTTGCTCAGGGAAGTCATACAAGTCAATATTGTTTTCGTCTATAAAATTCTTGAAGTTTGTAAGATCAGACACTATGCAGTGATAAGTCACAGGATTGTAATTAAAGTCATTTTTGGCTTTATCAATAATGTAAAGCGTTGAATGTATCCATGGCGAACCATCAGCATTTAAAATTATCGGGAGAAAATTATATATGTTATTCTTTATAATTTGATCATTGACAGTTATATCTTCATCTTTTTTTGTCCAGTAATTTAGATTGGTTTGTAGAGAGATCATTTCTGCATTTGATTCATTTTCATTACAGACATGAGTTATACAAAACTTCGATATTGTCATTTTCTTGCTTGAAGACATAGCGGCACCTCATTTTAAGAGCTATGCTTGTACTTTCTTTTGAATCTACAAAGTATGGTTCAGATTGTGAAATCTACAAGTAACAAAGACGGGGCCGAAATTCTGATTGACCGCGGGTGGGACAAAGCGCTCGGCGAAAAGAACTTTGACGATCCGCAAAACCAGCAGCGGCGCCCCCGTCGCCTGACCCCGCGCGAATGCGCGCGTTTGATGGGCTTCGAAGCGCCTCAGGGCTACCAGTTCCGCATTCCGGTTTCGGATACCCAGGCCTATCGTCAGTTCGGGAATTCGGTGGTCGTCCCCGCGTTTGCGGCGGTGGCGAAGATGTTGAGATCCCGAATATTGCAGGCGGTTGAGCTGCGTAAGGGCGAGAAAGCCGATGGCGGACGTTCATAACCCGGCCACCCGCAGTAAAAATATGCGTGCCATTGGCAGGCAGAATACCGCCATCGAAAAGCGTCTGGCTGCGCTGCTGACCGAAGCCGGATTTGATTACACCGTTCAGGACGCAACGCTACCCGGTCGCCCTGATTTTGTGCTGGAAGCCTGGCGCTGCATCCTCTTTACCCACGGTTGTTTCTGGCATCATCACGACTGCTATCTGTTCAAAGTGCCGGAAACACGCACTGAATTTTGGTTGCAAAAAATCGGCAAAAACGTTGAGCGTGACGCCCGGGATATCGCGCGTCTGAAAGCGCAGGGCTGGCGGGTGATGGTGGTTTGGGAGTGTGCGCTACGCGGGAAGCTCAGGCTTAGCGATGCGGCACTTGGGGAGCGGCTGGAAGAGTGGATCTGCGGCGGTGAGGGCTGCGCGCAGATCGACACTCAGGGCATTGCGGCGTTACCCGTTACTTCTCACTCTGACATGGCGTAGCGGGGGCCCGCATCGGGAACAGCGTTTTGCCAAGCGTCACCAGCACCACTGCAAAAATAATGATCCCCAGCGCCAGCCATTCGACAGGCGACAGCGCCTCACCGCCAAAATGGGTGCCGAGCAGCACCGCCACCACCGGGTTGACGTACGCATAGCTGGTGGCGACCGCCGGGGAGACGTTGCGGATCAGATACATATAGGCGTTAATCGCAATCAGCGAGCCAAAAATGGCCAGATATCCCACCGCCAGAAAGCCCGACAGTGTCGGCATCTGCGTCAGCTTTTCACCGCTTAACCACGAGCCGCACATCAGCACCATGCCTGCCGCCAGCATTTCGATCGCACCGGCCATCATCCCGCTGGGCAGTTCAATGCGCGAACCGTAAACAGAGCCAAACGCCCAGCTTAACGACCCAATCAGGATCAGAATGGCTCCCCACGGATTGCCGCTGAGGTTGCCCCCGCTGTTCAGTAAAACGATACCCGCCAGACCGATGGCGATCCCGAGCCACTCCAGCTTGCGGGTTTTAATCCCGAACAGATAGCTAAAGCACAGCGCAAACAGCGGCACCGTGGCGACCATCACCGCCGCAATCCCGGAGGCAACGTGCTGATGTTCGGCAATGGTCACAAAACCATTGCCGATGGCGAGGAGCAGGACGCCTATCAGCGCTGCGTTCAACATCGGACGACGGGCAGGCAGCTTATGCCCGGTCAGGAGCAGGTAAGCCATCAGCAGCACACCGGCAGACAGAAAACGCACCCCGGCCATCATCATTGGCGGCCAGCTTTCCACCCCAATGCTAATGGCAAAATAGGTCGATCCCCAGATGATATAGAGTGCAAAAAGCGCTCCAATAAG
This sequence comes from Scandinavium sp. M-37, assembly GCF_043558715.1. Lineage (NCBI taxonomy): Bacteria > Pseudomonadati > Pseudomonadota > Gammaproteobacteria > Enterobacterales > Enterobacteriaceae > Scandinavium > Scandinavium sp. M-37. The sequence goes on along the minus strand of NZ_JBIGIN010000003.1, from coordinate 230,583 downwards.
CGGTAATAGTTGTCGGCTGTGCATGACGTTTCTCAAACAATGAATTGGGCGCATACAGTTAACGGGAAAACCCGTCGTCTGGCGAGCGCTTTAATTAGCAAGCTATGTTGTATTTTTGTTGACAGTTTGTATGCTTGGGCGCGTTGCGTCTTTTGCTTCATACTGTAGGTCAGTCAGATAAATAAAAACGAAGGAGCATCATTTGGCCGGAAGCAGTCTTTTAACGTTACTTGATGATATCGCCACCCTGCTGGACGATATTTCGATGATGGGCAAACTGGCGGCGAAAAAGACCGCTGGGGTGTTGGGGGATGATTTGTCGCTTAACGCCCAGCAGGTGTCGGGTGTGCGCGCCAACCGTGAATTGCCCGTCGTCTGGAGTGTGGCAAAAGGTTCGTTCATTAACAAAGTGATCCTCGTGCCGCTGGCGCTGCTGATCAGTGCTTTTTTGCCGTGGGCGATTACCCCGTTGTTGATGATTGGTGGCGCATTCCTCTGCTTTGAGGGCGTAGAAAAAGTGTTGCACTCGCTGCATGCGCGTAAGCACAAAGAAGACCCGCAGGCCCGTCAGCAGCGTCTGGATGCATTGGCGAAGCAGGATCCTCTGGTGCTTGAGCGTGACAAAGTGAAAGGCGCGATACGCACCGATTTTATTTTGTCGGCGGAAATCGTCGCCATCACGCTGGGGATTGTGGCCGATGCGCCGCTGCTCAATCAGGTGCTTATCCTCTCAGGGATCGCCATCCTGGTTACCGTGGGCGTGTATGGCCTGGTGGGGGTGATTGTTAAACTCGACGACATGGGTTACTGGCTGGTGGAGAAAACCAGCGCAGTGGCCCAGGCGGTCGGCAAAGCATTACTGTTTATCGCCCCGTGGCTGATGAAAGTGCTGTCGGTCGTGGGCACGCTGGCGATGTTTTTAGTCGGCGGTGGCATCGTGGTGCACGGTATCACCGTGTTACATCATGCGATTGAAGGTTTTGCCGCCGCGCAGGGTAGCGTCGTGGCGCTACTGTTGCCAACGTTGTTCAATTTAGTCTTTGGCTTTATCGTCGGTGCGGTGGTGCTGGCGGGCGTGAAGCTTATCTCACGGCTGCGCTCGGCTACGTAAATGTTGTTAAGCAACTACGCAAAACAAACCATTTTCGGCTATCGTGAAACAGTTTCACTCTGATACCGGAGGCAGTTATGGTCTTTTTGGTCAGTGATGAGGTTAAACCGAAAAGTGGCGGGCCGCATATGGTGGTCACCGGGTACGCCAGCGGCATGGTTGAGTGTCGTTGGTATGACGGGTTCGGTGTGAAGCGGGAAGCCTTCCGCGAAGACGAACTCATGCCAGGGGACCGGCGGATTCAAGACGAGTCATGACGACCACGCCCGGCACCCGCCGGGCGTTTTCGTTGGTCGTTAACAGGTATCAGGCAATACTCAGGGAGTTTGTGTGCCGCACGTAACACGCGTAGAAAATCCGCGCTGGCTGAACAGACTCAGCCGTTATTCGAACCCGGGTAGGGTCGTCAACGTTTGTTTTTTTGTGGTACTGCTGTTCTCAACGCTGCTGACGTGGCGTGAAGTCGCGGTACTTGAAGATGCCTACATTTCCAGCCAGCGCAACACGCTGGAAAACGTGGCCCATGAGTTGAACAACCAACTGCAGGTCAACATTGACCGGTTGACCTTTTACCGCAATGGGATGCAGGCCGCGTTAGGCACGCCGTTGGCGTTTGATGGTCTGAAAAATGCGGAAGATCAGTTTCAGCAGAAACGGGCGCAGCATCAGTGGTCCATCTCCCTGAATAATCAGCGCACGCTGCCGGTGTACGGGGTGTCGGATACCTTTGTGGATGAAACCACGCTCCTGTCACGTGATTATCCGTTGCTGAAAAATGAGCTGAGCGCCACGCTCGAAGTCGGCTATCTCCTGCGCCTCTCAACGACCCTGAGGCGCACCACGCAGCAGATGCTGTACGTCTCGCGGGCCGGGTTTTATATCACCAGCAATGCGCTGGACAGAAGCAATGACGTGGTCGAACAATATTACTCCCTGGTGACCAGCCCTTGGTTTGCCGAGCAGTCGCAGCATCGAAATCCTGCTCGGGGTATGCGCTGGCTAAGCTGGATGGCGGATACCCCAAACGGCGAGATGCGGCGCGTGGCGCTGGCCCTGCCGGTGGACTATCAGCATTACTGGTACGGCGTGCTGGCGATTGAGTTTTCTCTCCCGCAAATGAAACAGCTGCTGAGTGTGGCAACCCAGGGCGAAGAGGACGGCGAGTTCCGTTTGTACGACAAGAAAATGAATCTGCTGGCCAGTTCGATGACCAACAATGGCACCACCCCATCGCCGTTAAGCGAACAGGAAAAAGCCCAGTTGGCCCATGCGTTTGAGCGTGATACCCGCGGTGGATTGCGCTTCACCACCCGATACGTGAACTGGGAAAAAATGCGCAATTTCGATGGGGTGCTGGTTCGTATTCATCACCTGGATGAAGGCGTGCGCGGTGATTTCGGTATTATCTCTGTGGCGCTGGGTCTGGTGTGGGCTTTATTTACCTCGATGCTGATCCTGTCGTGGGTGGTTATCCGCCGTATGGTAAGCAACATGAGCACCCTGCAAGCCTCGCTGCAATGGCAGGCGTGGCATGACGGCCTGACGCGGCTCTACAACCGCAGCACGCTGTTTGATTTGGCAGGCAAGGCCGCCAAACAATGCGAAGAGCAGGGACGTTCAGTGTCGGTTATTCAGCTCGATCTGGATTTCTTCAAGAGCATCAATGACCGCTTTGGTCATCAGGCCGGAGACCGGGTGCTGAACCACGTGGCGGGAATGATAAGTTCACAGATCCGCCAGGAAGACCTGGCCGGTCGCGTGGGCGGGGAAGAGTTCTGCATTGTCCTGCCGGGCACAACCCGGGGGGACGCCTGCGCCATGGCCGAACGTATCCGGGCGCGGATAAATAATCGAGAGATATTGATTGGTAAGAGCGAAACGCTGCGCATCAGCGCGTCGTTAGGCGTGAGCAGCAGTGAGGATAAAGGGCTGTACGACATTGAGTATCTGCAATCCATTGCCGATAGTCGACTGTATCTGGCGAAGCAAAAAGGGCGAAACCGTGTCTGCTGTCAGGACGATGACAGCCAGTAATCGAGCCCTTCGCGCCAGCCGTCAGGGCCACTTTGCCGGGTGTGATACGCGCGTTCGGGCGTATCATCCCGCAGCCTGACGCCATCGCGGTTTAACCCTTTCACCACCACTGCGTAATCGGTGGTGTCCAGCAGCGGCGCGTCGTTCGGCCCGTCGCCCAGCCCAATCGATACCCGACGAAACCCTTCGCGCTGCTGATAGCGGCCCAGCAGCCAGGTCACCGCCTGGGCTTTGCCACCGCGCGCATCCAGCACGTGCCAGAAGCGCGCCCCCTGCACAAATTGCAGTCCTAGCGAGGCCAGCGTTGCGCTAAATTCTGCCATTCGTTCATCACTATCACGCCAGATAAGCGTTTCTGACGCCTCATGCAGGCGGGCCAGGGCCGCATGTTTGAGGTTCATGCCGGTCCACTCTGCAATCTGTTGTTCACTGACGTCGGAAAAGGTGGTGAATTTGAATCCGTCATTTTCCCGTAACTGTTGCAGTACATCCTGAATTTCCGCATGCGGTGAGCCGGTTATCAGCCGCGGATACGCATCGTCGTCCTGCCAGGCCTCCGCCAATTGGATGACCGCCCCGTTTTCGGCAATAAGCGGCTGCAGGCCCAATCCAAGTTCTTTTTGCAGCAGCATCATCTCCGCCGCGGTTTTACTGCTGCACAACACCACGGGAACCTTATGCTCCTGTAGGCGCAATAACCAGTCGCTGGCAGGCTGCCAGAGCTGAGTGTGACTGTCGAGCAGGGTGCCCTCAACGTCGGTAAACACGATCAGGGACTGTTGCAGATCAGGCATTACTTCTCCTTAAACGTAAAAGCAGGCCAGAAAATTCCTAAATACATTCATGGTAATTATGAATAATGCTTGTCTTGCAAAAAAATTGAGGATAATGTTTTACCCGCATCAGATTTCCTGGTGTAACGAATTTTCAAGTGCTTCTTGCGAAGGCAAGCTTCAACCCGACCACTCCGTGGCCGGGTTTTTTTTAGCCCGCGTTCAGCGATTCACTTCACTGATGCTGAAGTCGTGAATATCCAGTTCGAAGGCTTCGGCCAGCTCACGCCAGGTGTGGTATTCCCGGCCATCGACGCTGACGTGATGGGTGGAATCCCCGGCGCGGTGTACTTCGCTTTCGCTAATTTCGTTGATGGCATCCAGCAGGGCATCCACATCAACGTTCACCTCGCGCTTGGCGGTGTCGCTGTACTCTTTAGCGGTTTTCATCAGAGGCTCCTCTTGCATGGCTGACGACATTACCCATCACAAAGTATAGTCGGTCGAAAAAAACAGCCATTGGCAGCGCGGACGCTGTCAGGGCGGACGTTTTGTTCTACACTGGCTGAAGTAAAAGACAGGAGAAAAGGTATGCAGGTTAACGATCGCGTAACGGTCAAAACGGACGGTGGCCCACGTCGGCCGGGCGTGGTACTGGCTGTGGAACAATTTAGTGAAGGGACGATGTATCTGGTTTCGCTGGAAGATTATCCAATGGGGATTTGGTTCTTTAACGAAACGGGCCATCAGGATGGCATTTTTGTCGAAAAAGTAGACTAAACGATTTTCCACTGGCGGAGTATTTCCGCCAGTGCTGTCGGCATTTTCAGCGCATATTGACATAGATCCCGCTGGTTACATTATCTGTCAATCGGACAACATGATAAATAACCTGCTTATTGTGGGTTTTTATTTTCTTTTTAATATTACCTTTATGTGATGATACCGTTTTTGCCTTAATATTCATCTGGTCGGATATCTGAATCGTTCCCTGTCCCGACATCCACATTTTCAACATACTTGATTCGGTCCTGCTGAGAGACAACGTGGGGATCTTTACCCGACTCACATTGTCGCTGATCTTCTGCAGGTAATCCGCCAGAATTCCGTCTAATGACTCAGGCTTAATCGACTTCGAACTAATTAACAGATTATCTCGGACCAACAGGTACTCATCAAAATGAATATTGGCAATTGCCATAAATACGATAAACAGTGTCCTGGGGTGTTGATTAATGATCTGCTTAATATGCTGACTGCTTTCTGTATCGTGGATAAAACAGTCTTCATTAATGAACACGACAGCCGGGTGTAACGCCCTGCAGGCCTCTTCAAGCTCACTGATGGTCTCAACGTCGCCGATATCACGTTTTCTGATGCCCCGGCTGGTCAAGTACCCGGTTAATCCAAGCCGGGTGTAACTGCATAGATCCATAATAATCGTTGACATGGCAAACCCTCACTCAATGCATAACGATAATTAACCCAAGCCCGATTACTTCTTATTTGTCACCGTGCGCTAAACCAGCAGTTTCAAAGAGCATGACAGAGAATCGGGCGACCTCAACTATCCCGTAAAGTTACGTATAATTTGCCAGGAATCATCTCAAAGTAAAGTAAATGTTAGGATGTGTGAGGGACCTAAAAACAATTAACCCGCGCCAGAGTTATCCTGGTAGATGTTTTTGCAAAGTGGTTTTAAGAATATCCTTAGGATGCCCCTTTTAATATTAAGGAGAACTTATCTTAGGTAACTCACTGATAATATCTGCCAATAGATCGAATATTTCGCTGAACAGATGTTCACAGAAGGGAGCGATGAGCGGCATTAACGCGGCCATCAAAATAATGCCAACGGTCAAGGTTATCGGGAAGCCGATAACAAACACCGACAGCTGCGGGGCCATGCGGTTCAACATGCCCAGCGCCAGGTTAATGGTCAGCAGCAGGGTGATGACCGGCAGGGCCAGCATCAGGCCGTTGAGGAAGATAAGCCCCCCGGCGCGCGTCAGTGCCATAAATGCGTTGCTGTTCAGCGGCTGGCCGCCAATCGGCAGGGTATGGAAGGTATCCACCAGCATCGAAATCAGCCACAGATGGCCGTTGAATACAAGAAACAGCAGCATCGCCAGCATATCCATAATGCGGGCGAGGACCGGCATACTGAGGTGGCTGCTTGGGTCGACAAAGGTGGCGAACGACAGGCCCATTTGCAGGCCGATAATTTCCCCGGCGGTACGCACCGCGGCGAAGGCAAACTGCATGGTAAAACCGAGCGCAATGCCGATCAGGATTTGCTGCATCGCCAGCCATAGCGCGTTGGGTGAGAAAATCGTCACGTCGGTGGCGGGCAGGGAAGGCGCAATGATAAAGGTAATGATGACCCCGAGCCCCAGCTTGACGCGCTTCGGTACTGATTTTTCGCTCAGAATGGGCGCGGTGGAAATCAGCGCCAGCACGCGCAATAGCGGCCAGAAATAGAGGCTAAGCCAGTGCAGCCATTGGTCGCTTGAGACATGTAACATCCCGCTTATCCGATGATGTACGGCAGGTTGGTAAACAGGGTACGCACATAGTCCAGCAGCAGGTTCAGCATCCACGGGCCTGCCACAATGATGGCGATGAACACGGCGATAATTTTTGGAATGAACGACAGCGTCATTTCGTTAATCTGGGTCGCGGCTTGCAGAATACTGATCAGCAAGCCGGTCACCAGCGCCACCAACAGCAGCGGGGCAGCCAGGGCCAGCGCGACTTTCATCGCTTCCGTGCCAAGCATCATTACCGATTCAGGGGTCATGGCGGCACTCCTTAACTGTAGAAACTTTGGGCCAGCGACCCGACTAACAGCTGCCAGCCATCGACCAGCACGAACAGCATCAGCTTGAACGGCAGGGCAATCGTGGCCGGAGGCACCATCATCATTCCCAGCGCCATCAGCACGCTGGCCACCACCAAATCGATAATCAGGAACGGAATGAAAATGGTGAAGCCAATCTGGAACGCCGTTTTCAGCTCGCTGGTCACGTAGGCGGGAAGCAGGATACGCATTGGCACCGCTTCCGGGCCCTGAATCGGCGGGGTATTCGCCAGTCGGGCAAACAGGGCTAAATCGGCCTCGCGCGTCTGGCGCAGCATAAATTCACGCAGCGGCTGCGCGCCCTTATCAATCGCCTGCTCAAGGGTGATTTTGTCCGCGGTAAACGGCTGATAGGCGTCGGCGTAAATCTTGTCGATAACCGGCGACATAATGAAAAAAGTCAGGAACAGCGCCAGGCCGAGCAGCACCTGGTTTGGCGGTGCGGAGGCGGTGCCGAGCGCGCTGCGTAGCAGGCCAAACACGATGATGATGCGCGTAAAGCTGGTCATCATCAGCAAAATGGCGGGCAGGAAGGTCAGCGAGGTGATAAACACCAATGTCTGCACCGGCAGAGACCAGCTCTGGCCGCCGTTAGGCAACGGCTGGCTGACGAGACCCGGTAGCTGGGCAAAAGCCGCCGGAGACAACAGGCACAGCGTGACCAGCGAAAGGGACAACAGACGGCGCATCAGAGTCTCCCAGGACGCTTGATAACGGATTTCATCAGTGAGGCAAAATCAGGGGTGTCCGCTTTTGGCGCATCGGGGTCGATGACCGTCGGCGGCAGTTTATGCAGCAGCGTGACCTGGCTTGAGGTGACGCCGAGCACCAGACGGGCGTCTTGCACATCGACAATCACCACCCGCTCACGCTGGCCGATCGCCGCGCTGGCGCTGACCTTCAGCTCTTTAGTCGCTGAGGTTTTCACCCCGCTAATGCCAAAGCGTTTCGCCAGCCAGGCCGCGGCCAGGATCAGCAGAATAATCCCCAGCAGCGCGCCGCTGACTTCCATCAGCCCAGACGAGGGGGCGGCCATTGGGGCCGGTTGGAGCATACCTGACTGGGGTTTCATCTTAACGACTCAGACGGCGCATACGCTCGGAAGGCGTAATGATGTCGGTTATACGCACGCCGTATTTATCGGCGACCACAACCACTTCGCCCTGGGCAATCAGATAGCCATTGATCAGGATATCGAGCGGCTCGCCCGCCAGACCGTCCAGCGACACTACCGAACCCTGGGTCAGGCGCAGCAGCTCTTTGATGGTCATCCGGGTGCGGCCCAGTTCAACGGTCAGCTTGACCGGAATGTCCATGATCAGATCGATATCCTGCAAGGTGCCGCTGACGTCGCCGCCGCCTAACTGCTGGAATACCGCATCCGCCGCGCTTTTGCTGCTGGTGGTTTTCTGTTCGCTCAATGCTTCAGCCCACAGGTCGTCCATGTCGCCGTTATTCTCATCGGACGGATTATTCATATCACTCATTTGGGCTGTTCCTCATTCAGCGAATTCAAAATCGGGTTGATCAAATGCTCTACGCGCAGCGCGTATTGACCGTTCACCGTGCCGTACTGGCTGGTCAATACCGGCACGCCGTCCACATGGGCAATAATGCGATCCGGTTTATCGATAGGCAGCACATCGCCGGGCTGGAGTTTTAAAATCTGCGACAGGCGCAGAGAGGTCTCGGCAAAGTTCGCCACCAGTTCAAGTTCGGAGTGCTGTACCTGGCGCACCAGGTTTTCACGCCAGTTCTGGTCTTCGCTGCGGGAGTTTTCCAGCGGCGGGTTAACCAGCACCTCACGCAGCGGCTCAATCATGCTGAACGGCAGGCAAATATTAAACTCACCGGTCAGGTTGCCAATTTCCACATGGAATGGGGTGTTAACCACAATGTCGTTCGGCGAGGTGGTGATATTGGTAAATTTCACCTGCATCTCAGAACGCACGTACTCCACTTCCAGTGGATGAATCGCTTTCCAGGCGTCGCTGTAGCCTTCCAGCGCCAGCTTCAACATCCGGTTGATCACCCGCTGTTCGGTGTGGGTAAACTCGCGGCCTTCCACTTTGGTCGGGAAACGCCCGTCGCCGCCGAACAGGTTGTCCACCGCGATAAACACCAGGCTTGGCGAGAACACAAACAGGCCCGTACCGCGCAGCGGTTTCAGGTGGATCAGGTTCAGGTTGGTCGGCACCGGCAGGTTGCGGGCAAACTCGTGATAGGGCTGAATGCGGATCGCCCCGACGGTAATGTCCGGGCTACGACGCAGCAGGTTAAACAACCCCATACGGAACTGACGCGCAAAGCGTTCGTTGATAATTTCCAGCGCCTGTAGACGCTCACGTACCACGCGACGCTGGGTATTAGGGTCATAGGGACGAATGTCACTTTCGCCGGTAGCTCCGGCTTGCGGTTCGTCGCTCTTCTCGCTGTCGCCGTTCAGCAGCGCATCAATTTCGGCCTGAGAAAGAATACTGTCGCCCATGGGATTACCGGAGTATGAAAGCTGTATACAGCACGTCAGTCACTTCCTGCTTCGGCTGGCCTGCCACCAGAGGCGGCGCAAGTGTCTGTTTAATGGCGTTCACCAGATCCTGTTTCCCGGTGTCGGTCGCCAGTTTGTTAGCATCCTGACGGGAGAACAACAGCAGTAAACGGCTACGGACTTCCGGCAGGTATTCGTTCAGGCGCGTACGGGTCGCTTCATCTTTCAGACGCAGCGTAATGCCCACGTAAAGCACGCGATCGGCGTCGCCCAGATTCACCGTGAAGGTATCCAGCGCCCAGAACACCGGAGCCGGTGGCGGCGGGACTTCTTTTTTCGCATCAGCGGAAGGCTGCTGCTGCATACGCCAATAGCTATAGCCTGCGGTGGCGCAGGCGGCGAGTGTCACCAGCACCAGCAGCGGGATCCAGATTGAACGCTTACTTTTCTTTGTTACCGCGGTGTCTGTCATCTGTTACGTCTTTCCTGTATTCGGTACTGCTTATCGGGTGATTATCCCGACTTAAGTCCAGCCCAAAGGGTGGAAAAGACGGGAATAATCGTGCTACCTCTGGCGTTAGGCGAAGGTGTCGACGGTGCCGTTGCCCCGGATATGTGCCTGTAGGCTGGCAGGAACGCTCAGCATCTCTTCATCATCGGCAGGAAACGCGCGACCTTCAGCAGAACGTTGCGAGGACTGCTGCCCGAAAGAGGACTGCTGTTGCTGCCCGGCAAAACTTTCGCTGCTGACGTTGCTCTGCGACAGCTGAATGCCGTTGTCGGCCAGTTGGGTTCGCAGCGTCGGGATAGCCGCTTCCAGCGCCGCGCGCACGTGGCTATGCGGAGACACCATCTGGATTTGCGCCTGGTTATCGTCAATTTTGAGGGTGATGTTGACCTGACCTAAGTTTTCCGGATGCAGTTTCAGCTCGGCGGTCTGCTGGCCCTGACGGGTGAACAACGTGATGTGCTGGCTGACGTTCTGCTGCCATTCCGGGGTGCCGAGTTGAGAATTGACCGTCACCACCGGATGAGTATTCACCGTCGCGGTGGCGGTGCTGATAACCGGCGAAATATTAACGGTAGGTGCGGCGGCAGACAGTGAGCTATCGGCATCGGCTTTCGCGGCGGCGGCAGCGACCAGCGGCGTGGTCTGGCTGGCGGGGCTGTCATCTGTCTGAACCGCGTGTAGACCGTGGGTCGGCAGGCCCTGTGTTAACGCTTTGCCGCTGTCATGCCCGGTGGTGGCGGTGCCGACAGCGGTTGCCGTGGTAGCGAAGTCCGCAAATCCTTTCCCGCTACTGGCATTGGTCGTTGTAATGGCGGTATTGGCAGGCGAGGTCGGCAGCGCCGCCGGGGTGGTCGCGGTAGGCGGCAGCATCGCCATCAGCGCGCTTAACCCGGCCATCTCTTCCTCGCTCAGGGTCGGCGTGTCCTCGCCTTTGGCCAGGTCTTTCGCCAGCTGTTTCACCACGTCGCTTTTGACTTCCGGCGTTAAGGCATTCAGCACCGACTGTGCATCGGTCAGGGTCGTCACATCGACTTTTTGTGTTTCGTCATCGGCCTGCTGCGCCAGCAGTGTGCTCAGCGTGGTTTTGGCCTCGCCCTGCGGCAGTTGCTGGCTGGCGGCCTTCAGGTCGGCAAGGGTCAGCTTGCCCTCTTTCGCCGCGGCCTTTCCGGACATTGCGCCAGAGAGCAGGGCGAAAAAATCCTGCGCGCCGTCGGCGGCTCCGGTCGTCGCACCGGTCTGAGCAGAAGCGGTGATGTCGGCATCACTGACGATAAGTTTCGGCAGAGTAATCATTCGGGTTTCCTTAAGGTGGCACGCTGGGCGAACTCATCCATTTTTTTCTGGTCCAGACGGTTTTCCGCCAGCAGGGTGGCCGCAGACTGTCTGTCCTGTAGCGTCTGCCATGCCTGCAAACGCTGCTTTTTATCACGCCAGGCGTTGAGCGCCTGTTCGACTCTGCGGTTCCACTGCAACAGCTGCTGGCGATGCTGGTCGATAGCCTTCTCCAGGGTCTGAATAAACTGCTGATAGTTCTGCCAGCGCAGGCTGGCCATGCCCTGAGACATGTTGTCGTTCAGGTTAGTCTGGTACTCAAGCTGGTAGTCCATCAGCATCTTCAACTGCTCTTCCGCCTGCTGACAGCCACGTCGCATCTCGCCCAACTGCAGGGCGGCATTGTCGACGTCTTTTTCGGCCAGTTCTTTCAGCGTGGCTAATGCGCCATGTTGCGCCATGATGGTTTACTCCTGCTAACTCAGGCTGCCGGGAAGATAATCTCTAACGCCTGAAGTGAATCTTCCCAGTCCGCCTTCTCGAAAATACCCTGTTGCAGAAACGCCTCCAGCTGCGGCCACAGCGCAATGGCCTTGTCGAGCATCGGATCGCTGCCTTTGGCATACGCCCCGACGCTGACCAGGTCCCGGTTGCGCTGGAAGCTGGAGAGCAGTTGTTTGAAGTTTCTCACCCGCGCGTAGTGCTTCTCGGTGATGAGGGCAGTCATGGCGCGGCTGATAGAGGCTTCGATGTCGATGGCCGGATAGTGGCCCGCTTCCGCCAGACGGCGGGACAGCACAATGTGGCCGTCAAGGATCGCACGCGCGGAGTCGGCGATCGGATCCTGCTGATCGTCGCCCTCGGTGAGCACGGTATAAAATGCGGTAACGGAGCCACCGCCGCTAATGCCGTTCCCGGCGCGTTCGACCAGCGCAGGCAGCTTGGCGAACACTGACGGCGGATAGCCTTTGGTGGCAGGGGGTTCGCCGATAGCCAGCGCGATTTCACGCTGGGCCATGGCGTAGCGGGTGAGTGAATCCATGATCAGTAATACGTGCTGACCCCGGTCACGAAAATCTTCGGCAATACGCGTGGCGTAGGCGGCACCCTGCATACGCAGCAGCGGCGACACATCCGCCGGGGCGGCGATCACCACTGAACGGGCGCGGCCATCGGCCCCGAGAATGTTCTCGATGAAGTCTTTCACTTCGCGGCCACGCTCGCCGATCAGCCCGACCACGATCACGTCGGCCTGGGTGTAGCGAGCCATCATGCCGAGCAGCACGCTTTTGCCGACGCCGGACCCGGCGAACAGGCCCATACGCTGGCCACGGCCGACGGTGAGCAGGGCGTTAATCGGGCGCACGCCGGTGTCGAGCACGTGTTCGATGGCGGTACGCTGTAACGGGTTAAACGGTTGGGTTATCAGCGCCCCGGTTTCGGTGGTATCCGGAGCCGGTAAGCCGTCGAGCGGTTTTCCCGCCCCGTCGAGCACGCGCCCGAGCAGCGCCGGGCCGAGCGGCAGCTGTTTCCCGCTCTGTAGCCCGTCACCGGAGGCGTTCCGGGCATACACGCGCGCGCCGGGCAAAATGCCTTCCACTTCTTCCAGCGGCATTAAAAACAGGCGCTGACCGTTGAAGCCGACCACTTCGCTTTCTACTTCGCGCGTTTCGCCCCGGTCCTGACGCTCAATCACGCAGGTCGCGCCGAGCGGCAGCTGTAGCCCGGTGGCTTCCAGCACCAGCCCGGTGGCACGGGTTAACCGCCCGTAGCGGCGCACCGACGGCAGCTGCGTCATTTTGGTCTCGAAGTTATCGAGCGTGTTGAGCCAGCGGGTCAGGCGGGCAGTCATTACATCACTCCCGGAGCGGCCAGGCGGCACAGCTCCTGCCAGCGGGTGGCGACGCTGGCATCCAGGTCACCTTCATCGGCCGACACTTTACAGCCGCCGTGATGCAGCGACGGGTCGCCGCGCAGCCGCCAGCCGTGCAGGCTTAAGGTCGCGCCGACCATTTCTTCAACGCGCTGTAAATCATCAGGATGCACGCGCAGCTGCGGTTTGCCGCTGAACAACGGTTCCTGTTGCAGCAGCTCTTGAATCTGCTTGATAAGCGCCGTGTTATCGACCATCGGTGCCTGGCCAATCACCTGGCGGGCGGCTTCCAGCGCCATCTGCATCAGGCGCGACGCAATCACACTGTCGAGCGCATCAAGCGTGTGCTGGAACTCGCTCACGAGCTGTTGCATCCGGGCGTGCAGCGGCACCTGTTGCTGCTGGGCCTGTGCCAGACCCTGTTCCAGCCCCTGGGCTACGCCTTCCTGATAACCCTGTGATTGCCCGGCGGCGCGACCTTCCGCCAGCCCGGCGTTGTAGCCCTGTTCATGAGCCTGCATCTGGATCTGCGCCAGCAGCTGTTGCTGCTTTTGCTCCTCGGAAATTTCATCTACCGGCTCATCGGCGGGGTCGATAAACTCCGCCACCAACGCCTGCATCGGCGGGGCCAGATCGTCAGGCTGCCAGACTTTCCACGGCGTCGAATCAGACATAGGTGTCGTCTCCGCTGCCAATCACCATCTCGCCGGTTTCGGCCAGACGACGCACAATAAGCAGGATGGCTTTCTGTTCGTTCTCGACCTGCGACAGGCGAACCGGGCCACGGTTGGCCAGATCGTCGCGCAGGATATCGGCGGCACGCTGGGACATATTGCGCAGGAACTTCTCGCGCAGCGGCTGCTCGGCACCTTTGAGCGCGATAAGCAGGGATTCGGAATCCACTTCCTGCAACAGGCGTTGAATGCTGCGATCGTCCACTTCGACCAGGTTTTCGAACAGGAACATCTCGTCGATGATTTTCTGCGCCAGTTCGCCGTCGAATTCGCGCACGGCGGTAATGACCGCTTCTTCCTGCTGGGTTTTCATCAGGTTGATAATTTCGGCTGCGGTTCTCACGCCGCCCATTTTGCTGCGCTTGAGGTTCTGGCCGTCGAGCAGGTTGTTCAGCACCTCGGTCAGCTCGGCCAGCGCCGCTGGCTGTACGCCGCCGAAGGTGGCGATACGCAGCATCACATCGTGACGCAGACGCTCGTCGAACAGCGCCAGAATATCCGCCGCTTGCGCACGTTTGAGGTGCACCAGAATGGTGGCAATAATCTGCGGGTGTTCATCGCGAATAAGGTCGGCGGCGCTCTGCGGCTCCATAAAGTTGAGCGTTTCCATACCGCTGGTGGTTTCGCGGGTTTCGAGAATATCTTCCAGCAGGCTGGCGGCACGCTCTTCGCCCAGCGCTTTCACCAGCACCGAACGCAGGTATTCGTTGGCGTTGACGTTCAGCGCCGCGTACTGTTCGGCTTCCTGTTCAAACTCCGCCAGCACGTCGGTGAGCTGTTTATTGGAAATCTGACGGACGTTAGCCATCGCCGCACTGAGGGTTTGCACCTCGCGGGTATTGAGGTGTTTGAACACCTCTGCTGCGCGGTCTTCGCCAATGGTCATCAACAGGATGACGCTTTTATCGGTGCCTGAAAGGGTGTTACTCATGGTCGTTACTCATCCACTGGCGAATGACCAGCGCGACGACGCGCGGATCGTTGTCTGACATTTCGCGAATACGCTGGCTCATCACTTCGGCGCTCAGGCGTTGGTTAGCCCGGCGACTCTGCTGCTGCTCATCTTTGCTGAGGCGAACTTCCACCGCTTCGGCGGTTTCACGTTCGATTTGGGCTTCGGCGAGGACGGCTTTGGCGATCTCCTCGCGGCGTACAAGCTGCGGACGCACCGCTTTACGCCACAGGATCCACGCCACCAGAGCAATCAGCACCCAGCGTCCGGCGGACAATAGCTGATCGATAAACGACTGCTGTTGCCAGAACGGCAGCTCGCCACCGGATTCATCGCCTGCGGTGAACGGCGAGTTAACCACGTTCAGGGTATCGCCCCGGTTGGTCGAATAGCCCATTGCTTCGCGGGTCAAATCTTCAATCTGCTTCATCTGGTCGGCGGTCAGCGGCAGCGGCTTACCGTCCGGCAGATTTTTATAGTTCACCACTACTGCGACCGACAGGCGCTGGATATCGCCCACGTTCATCTTGGTGTGACGGATGGTGCGGTCAACTTCGTAGTTGGTGGTTTCGTTCCGCGATGAATTGCGCGGCCCGCTCTGGGCGGTGGTGCTGGTACTGCTCTGCTGGCCCTGCGCACCGTTCTGCTGATTCGCAGGCGGGGTTGAGATTGGCGCATTTGGCGCCGGGGCAGGGGAGTTCGACAGTGCGCCCGGTACGCCGCCCGGATTCTGTCCGCCAACCTGCTCGCTTTCATTCACCTGACGCGAACGCATCACCGACTTGCTGGCATCGCCATTCGGGCTGTACTGCTCTTCGGTTTGCTCTTTGTTGTCGAAGTTGATCTGCGCGGTGACCTGCGCGTGGACATTCCCGGTGCCGACAATCGGCGACAGAATGGATTCAATGCGACGCTGAACGCGGCCTTCAACATCGGAGGCGTATTTCAACTGCGCGTCATTAAGGTCACGATCGCCAGTATTGGACTGGGTCAGCAGATGACCGCCCTGATCAACGAGGGTGACGTTACCCGGTGGCAGGCCCGCCACTGCGCTGGAGACTAAATGCACCACCGCCGCAATCTGACCTTCGTCGAGCGCGCGGCCCGGTTCGAGATTCAGGGTGACGGAAGCGGACGGGAGTTTCTGTTCACGAACAAACAGCGACGGCTTCGGCATCGCGAGATGCACGCGTGCGCTTTTCACCGGGCCGAGCGTTTCGATAGTGCGGGCCAGTTCACCTTCCAGCGCACGCTGGTAGTTGACCTGCTCGCTGAACTGGCTGATACCGAATTTTTCCTGATCCAGCAGTTCAAAGCCCACCGCGCCACCTTTCGGCAGCCCCTGCTGGGCAAGGCGCAGACGCAGTTCGTGGACTTTATCCGCGGGCACTTCAATTGCACCCCCGCTATCGGCAAAGCGATAGGGGACGTTCATCTGTTGCAGTTGAGTGACGATGGCACCGCCGTCCTGATCGGTCAGGTTACTGAACAGCGTGCGGTAGTCGGGCGCTTTTGCCCACAGCACCAGCGCGACAATAATCGCGACGGCCGCTGCGCTGGCCACCATTAAAGGGATTTTCGGGTTAGCACGCAGGCGAGTGACCCACTCCGGCATTTTCGTTGGTGTCGTGGTCGTAGCTGTCGCGCTCATTGCGCACCTCGTGAATCCAGGTCGATGGCGTTAAACGTGTACAAAAGCAAGGCTGACTCCCGGTCGGCAAAGGCAAAGTAGTAGCGATGCCATTATTTGCCGTTCCCGAATTTTCTATGGCTCAAATAGTCGGGTTTTTTAACGTTAATTAGCGCCTTTATCTCATTGACAAACTGCTAATCTCATCCTCCATGACATCGACCAGGGGATTAACATGGCCATTACGGGTATCGAAGGGGTAGTGACGCAGATGCAGGCTGCGGCTAGCGTAGCGCGCAATCAGCAGCCGGAAGCACAGCCGAGCATCAGCTTTGCAGGACAGCTCAACGCGGCGCTCGACCGCATCAGCGACACGCAAAACAGCGCCAAAGCGCAGGCTGAGAAATTTGCCTTAGGCGAGCCGGGGATTGCACTGAATGATGTGATGACCGACCTGCAAAAATCCTCCGTGTCGCTGCAGATGGGCATTCAGGTGCGGAATAAGCTGGTGTCGGCCTACCAGGAAGTGATGGGCATGCAGGTGTAGTTTTAGCCCTTACCGCCGGGCCTGTGCCGCAGTAAAGGCTGGAAGCCTTAACGCTTTAATGCCACAATATTTTTTTCACGGTTTTCAGGATAGGTGATGAAAAAGATTGCGATTCTCGGCGCACTGCTGGCATTGAGCGGATGTGTGCAGGTGGATAACTATAGTGGCGTGGTGAAAGCGCCCGCTCCGGCCGATCTGGCTGGTTACTGGCAGTCGGAAGGCCCGCAGAGTGCGATGGTGAGTCCGGAAGCGATAGCCACCCTGGTTATCACCAAAGAAGGCGATACCCTGGATTGTCGCCAGTGGCAACGCGTTATCGCGCGCCCTGGCAAGCTGATGCTGCGGGGTGATGACTATTACAACGTCACCGTTAGAAAAGAGATTTATGAAATCGACCGTGACGACGGGCGTCTCGATTACGACCGTATGACGCTCAAGCGCGTTGACCGGCCGACCCAGGAGTGCGCGGATTACCTGCAAAAGAATCCGCTGCTGTCACCTCTGCCATAACGCACCGCATTGAATATCGCCCCGGTAGGCATCGCGCCGCCGGGGTTCGCGCTTTACAGTACATCCTCCATCACCCATACGCTGACGCTGCCGCCTTGGCAGGTAAATACCCCGTTGCCCTGGGCATCGGTTTCGACAATTTCTTCGCGATTATTCAGAAAGTCTTTCCAGCGCTTATTGCCGTAGTTATCTCCCAGCGTGAGCGTTTTTTCACCGTCGTCGCCATTGGACAGTACCACCACGCAGCCGGGTGACTCATCGGTGCCGCTGCGGCTGAAGGCGATGCAGTTGGGGTGATCGAAATAGAGGGTTTGTACCCCGTGGGCGAAGCGCTGACGGGCGTCGATCAGTTCGTGTAACTGCTCAATCACCGGCATCTCGATTTTGTAGGTGTTGCCGTCCCCGCCGGTATCTTCATAGACCGCACCGAACAGATCGGCGTAAAACACCGTCGGGACGCCATTCTCTCGCAGCAAAATCAGCGCATAGGCCAGCGGTTTAAACCAGGGTTCGACCGGGGCTTCCAGCGCCTGCAACGGCTGGGTGTCGTGGTTGGTCACCAACGTCATGGCGTGAAACGGATCGGCTTCCACCAGCGTGCCGGTGAAAATCTGACTCATGTTATAATCGCGACCAAGGCGTGATGCTTCGTGGAATTTCATCTGCAACGGGGCATCAAACAGCAGAGTTTGGCCGTCGACCTGATCGATATACTGCTGGAGTTTATCGACTTCATGTGACCAGTACTCGGCGACGATAAACAACGGTTTCGGTGCCACTTCCTGAACGTGCTCAATCCACTCTTTGTAGAACCACGCCGGGATATGTTTGACCGCATCCAGGCGAAAACCGTCGCAGTGAGTTTGTTCCATCACCCAGCGCGCCCAGTATTTCAGTTCTTCAGTTACCGCATGATTGCGGAAGTCGATGTTTTCCCCCATCAGGTAATCGAAGTTACCCATCTCATCATCGACCTGAACGTTCCAGCCTTCGCCGGTATAATCGTTTACGACCTTGAAGACGCCGTCTTCATCAGGATTTTCGATGTGATCGATGCCGCTAAAGCACTTGTAGTCCCAGACAAACTGCGAATATTTGCCGGCGCGAACCGGGAAGTGGTATTTGGTCCAGGCATCACATTCAATGATTTCATCGTCGATTTGCGTGCGGTCCTGTTCGTTTACGCGCTGTACGCGGATGCGTTCTTTTTCATCGGCACCCATTTTGTGGTTCACCACCACGTCGAGCAGTACCGCGATCTCATTTTTCTTCAGCGCGTCGATGGCCGCCAGCAGTTGGGCTTTATCGCCATATTTGGTGGCTACCGATCCCTTTTGATCAAATTCACCCAGATCGAACAGATCATAGCTGTCATATCCGACGGAATAGCCGCCCGATGCGCCTTTGTAGGCCGGGGGCAGCCAAATCATGTTCACGCCAATTTCGTTCAGATTGGGCGCAAGCGCTTCGACCTCTCGCCACAATTCACCGCCAGTGGGGTAGTACCAGTGAAAACATTGCAACAGGGTTGGATTGCGCATACTCAGACTCCAGCGAGGAAAGAGACTCTAGTATGGAGTACGAAGCGGAAAAACGCCTGGCGCGCAATGCGCGCCAGCGATTCAGTTGGTCGGGGTGTCGCGGATTTCTGTTTCTTGCGGTACCAGGATGTGACCACCCTGTTTGCCGTACGTGGTTAGCACAGATTTCTGGATAGTCGACTGACCCACCAGTTTGGCCAGTTCATCCATTCGCGCCTGTAACAGGCGTTTGACCGCGGTTTCATTCTCCAGAATGGCCCGCAGAACCGGGCGTAACTGATCCTGAGTCGCCGTAGACGGTTCGGTTTTTTGCGTGAGTTCTGCCAGTTTTTGCACCGCACTGACATAATCCATTTCACAGGCGATCAACTCATCCCATTGTCCTTCAGAGGCGAGTCGCAGCATGACAAGGCTTTGGTCAAGCAGCTGCTGGTACAGGCTATACAGGTACGGTGCGGTACTCATTAGACGGCGTCCTGAATCAGAGTGGGCGAGGTGGCAACTTCCTTCCAGGCATCGGCGATGTCGCGCAGCAAAGATTCCACCTCTTCAACGGCGGAAATCTCGTTACGCAGATTGGCCTGCAGGAGACGCCTTACCATATAGGCGTACAGAGCAATCAGGTTTTGCGTGAGCTCATCATCACTTTTTTCATCAAGGCCGACTTTGAGGCCGTTTTCGATGATGTTGATGGCTTTTGAGAGGGAAAGACCTTTCCCCTCCACGTTATTGTCCTGCATAAACAGGCGCGCGCGCACCAGCGCGCTGAGTGCACCATCAAACAACAGAGTCACCAGTTGCTGCTGGCTGGCGCTCATTACTGCGCTTTCGACTCCGATTTTTGCGTAGGCCTGTGTGCCTTTTGCGCCGTACATGTTAGCTCCTGAGCGTGATTAATTAGTTTTTGCTGCTGGAGGACGATTCGAACTGCTGCGTCAGATAGCTGCTGGTGGAGTTCAGCGAGTTCATCAGAACGTCCAACTGGGTAAACTGGGCTTTGTAACGTGCCATCAGGGTATCGATCCGATCGCTGGCGGCGTTGTATTGGGTCGTCAGATTGTTCAGGGTTTTACTCACCCCATCGGTGGCTGCCTGAATGATCCCGGTGCTGGAAAGCCAGCTGGTCAGATTGGTGCCCATGGTGGTGGTGATGCCGGTTTTTTTACCGTCGCCAACGAACATGTCTTTGATATCGGCTGAGTTGGTTTTCAGCGCCGTTTCCAGCTTCGTGCTGTCGACGGTTAGTTTGCCGGTGCTCGGATCAGAGGTGATACCAATCTGCGCCAGGGTTTTGTAGGCAGAGCTGCCGGTGGCGCTGGACAACATGCTTTTCAGCTGGGTTTGAATGGTCCGCAGGGTGCTGTCGCCGAGCAGGGCGCCGTTGCTGGTATCCTGCGCATCGGTACCCGCGTCGACCGCGGTGTATTTGGTCAGCGAGGAGAAGGTATCCTGCAAGGCGTTATACGCCGTGACCCACGCGTTAATCGCTGCTTCTGACTTGGCGTTATCTTTAGAGATAGTCAGCGTCTGGTTGCCGGAGGTGGTGTCATTCAGGTTCAGGGTGATGTCTTCGAGCGCGTCGCTGATGGTGTTGCTGCTGTTCTCAATATCGACATTGTTAACTTTGAGTTTGGCATTCTGCGCGGTAACGCTTTCTTCCATTCCATTGCCAGTACCGGCTGCGTCATAACCCATAAAGCTTTGCAGGGCGCTGTCACCGCTTACGCTGATGCTCATCGCATTATCAGAGCCGGTATCATTGGCGGTGACGGACAGACGATACTGACCGTTCCCGACGTTAATGATACTGGCGCTGACGCCTGAATCGGATTTGTTAATTGCATCGCGAATGCCGCTCAATGAAGAGTCCGCGGCCGAGATATCGATAGTAACGGGCTTCTTCCCGCCACCTTGTTGAATGGTTATCTTGCTGTCGGAGGTCGCAATCGCCGTTTTGCTGTCGGGCTGGGTGTTTTTGGTGGTCAGGGTTTGCGCCTGCGCCAGCTGCGTCACGCTGATGGTATATTTCCCGGCAATCGCATTCCCGGTCGTGGTGGCGCTAAAGGCAGATGAGCTGCTGCTGGTGGTCGTGGCGGTAAACAAATCGGCTTTATTCAGCGCGGTATTTGCCGTCTGGAATGAGACCAGCGCGCTTTTTAATGTTCCGTACGCGCTCAGTTTCGCGGTGTAAGACGACTGCTGCGTAGAGATAGGTTTCAGCCCGGCTTTTTCAGCGGCTTCAAGGTTATCGAGAATCGTGCTTAATTCCAGACCCGACCCAACTCCCAGCGTAGAAATACTTGCCATACTTATTCCTTAATGTAGCGACATGTAGATTGAATACCGGGGTTATCGGCGGGATTGGCGCAAAGTTTACGGTTAATTTTCTTTTTTTAATGGCGGGAATAAAGGCAACAGGGCGGACTATTTCGACGGCTAAGCAATTAATTCTGTGTTTGAGAAAAAAGTGTGAAAAAAAATCTAAAGGTTAGTGGGGTGGCGACGATAACCACAATGACGGCGATTGAGCCGACGGGTGGAAGCCCAAACCGTAACCACAGACTTGAAACACAGGAATCGAAATCATGGCACAAGTCATCAATACCAACAGCCTCTCGCTGATCACTCAGAACAACATCAACAAAAACCAGTCTGCTCTGTCGACTTCCATTGAGCGTCTGTCTTCCGGTCTGCGTATCAACAGCGCGAAAGACGATGCGGCGGGCCAGGCGATTGCGAACCGCTTCACCTCTAACATCAAAGGCCTGACTCAGGCGGCACGTAACGCCAACGACGGTATCTCCCTGGCGCAGACCGCGGAAGGCGCACTGTCTGAAATCAACAACAACTTGCAGCGTGTGCGTGAGTTGACCGTTCAGGCAACCACTGGCACCAACTCCACTTCTGACCTGTCTTCTATCCAGGACGAAATCAAATCCCGCCTGGACGAAATTGACCGCGTATCCGGCCAGACTCAGTTCAACGGCGTGAACGTGCTGGCTAAAAACGGCACCATGTCTATCCAGGTTGGCGCGAACGATGGTCAGACCATCGACATCAACCTGCAGCAGATCGACTCTTCTACTTTGGGTCTGAACGGCTTCTCCGTTGCGCAGGGCGCACTGAAAGTGGGTGCATCTGTAACTCAGATTACTGACACTGCGACCAACACGCCTAAAGATGTTGACCTGAGCGCGGTTGCTACAGCACTGAAAGTTGATGCAAGCACGCTGACTCTGCACAACGTATCAGGTACTGACCAGTATGTTGTTCAGTCTGGTAACGACTCTTACTCTGTTTCTGTTGGCGATACCGCTGCTGACGCAGGTAAAGTTACTCTGAACACCACCACTGTGACTTACGGTGATGCGACTAACGGTATTGCCGCCAACGGCGCATCGATGGCAGGTCAGCCAATTAAAGTCGGTACTGATGCTAGCGGCGTTGTGACTGGCTTTGTTACCGTTCAGGGTAAAAACTTCTCCGTCGCTGCTGCTGGTATGGCGAACACCAAAGACTCCACCGCACCAACCGCTACCACCACTGCTGGCGTTGAGCTGAGCACTGGCGGCGGTCGTACTGCGACTGCTGAATTTGCAGGTGCTTCTACTGCAGATCCGCTGGCAATGCTGGACAAAGCTATCGCATCCGTTGATAAATTCCGTTCTTCACTGGGTGCGGTGCAGAACCGTCTGGACTCTGCCATCACCAACCTGAACAACACCACCACCAACCTGTCTGAAGCGCAGTCCCGTATTCAGGACGCCGACTATGCGACCGAAGTGTCGAACATGTCCAAAGCGCAGATCATCCAGCAGGCCGGTAACTCCGTGCTGTCCAAAGCAAACCAGGTTCCACAGCAGGTTCTGTCTCTGCTGCAGGGCTAATCCTGATTATGCGAACAAACCCCGCCTCGGCGGGGTTTTTCTGTTTTAGCGTTTTACTTAACTCTGCAAATAACCCCTCCTTTTAGCCACTATTCCGTCGATTAAAACCCCTCCAGAAACGGATAATCATGCCGATAACTCAACTATTGCAGGGCTGTTTATCGTGAATTCACTCTATACCGCTGAAGGTGTAATGGATAAACACTCGCTGTGGCAGCGTTATGTACCTCTGGTGCGACACGAAGCATTGCGCCTTCAGGTGCGCCTGCCCGCGAGCGTGGAACTGGACGATCTGCTTCAGGCGGGCGGCATTGGGTTGTTGAATGCCGTCGAACGTTACGATGCTCTGCAAGGCACAGCATTTACCACTTATGCCGTTCAACGCATACGTGGCGCGATGCTGGACGAATTGCGCAGCCGGGATTGGGTGCCGCGAAGCGTGCGCCGTAATGCCCGAGAAGTCGCGCAGGCGATGGGTCAGCTGGAACAGGAACTGGGACGTAACGCGACGGAAACAGAGGTCGCTCAGCGTCTTGGGATTGCTGTCGAAGACTATCGACAGATGCTGCTGGATACCAATAACAGCCAGCTTTTCTCCTACGACGAATGGCGGGAAGAGCACGGCGACAGTATCGAGTTGGTGACTGAAGAGAACCAGCAGGAGAACCCGCTTCATCTGTTGATGGAGGGCAACCTGCGCCAGCGCGTGATGGAGGCGATTGAAGCCTTACCGGAACGTGAGCAGCTGGTGCTGACGCTCTACTACCAGGAAGAGCTCAATCTGAAAGAGATTGGTGCGGTGCTGGAAGTGGGGGAGTCACGCGTCAGCCAGCTTCACAGCCAGGCCATCAAGCGGTTGCGTACAAAACTGGGTCGGTACCAGGAAGGCGGTTAAGCTGTCATGCCTGGAGAAATGCCGCACATAGCATTGACTACCAGGAGTTATCATGACGGTGCAGCAGGTAAAAAGACGGCCTTTAAGCCGCTATCTTAAAGACTTTAAACACAGCCAGACGCATTGCGCCCACTGCCATAAAATGCTCGATCGCATTACGCTGGTGCGTCGGGGCGAAATCGTCAACAAAATCGCCATTTCCCGCCTTGATACGCTGATGGATGAAGCCGACTGGTTGCAGGAACGCCTTGATTGGGTTGCGCTGTGCCGTTTCTGCGGCGATCTGCACTGCAAGGAACAGAGCGACTTCTTCGATATCCTCGGCTTTAAACAATATCTTTTCGAGCAAACTGATATGAGCCCCGGCACCGTACGCGAATATGTCGTGCGCCTGCGTCGCCTTGGCAACCATCTTAGCGCCCTGAAAATCGACCGTGCGGAATTGAACGGCGAACTCGACGAAGCGCTTGCGCAGTGG
Source organism: Scandinavium sp. M-37 (assembly GCF_043558715.1). Lineage (NCBI taxonomy): Bacteria > Pseudomonadati > Pseudomonadota > Gammaproteobacteria > Enterobacterales > Enterobacteriaceae > Scandinavium > Scandinavium sp. M-37. Next base: position 206,487 of record NZ_JBIGIN010000003.1, on the reverse strand, counting down.
CTGCCACAGACCAGCACCAATAATTATCGCATCGCACTGCGCAAGTATTCGCAGTTTAAAAGCCTGCGCCCGGTGCTGGAAACGCAGAAGTTCGCGTATCAGGCAACCTCTGATATATATTAAATTTGAATGGCATATAGCGCACGGGTATTAGCTGTTTTTCCCAAACGCCTTACACTGCAAAAAAATTCGAATTTTCGGGGGAATAATGAAAATAGCATTTATGGGCCGTCAGGCTCTGATGGGATTGATGGCCGTGGCGCTGGTTGCGGGTGCAAGCGTAAAAACGTTCGCCGCCGAAAATCTGCTGAACCAGGTCAAAGAGCGCGGTTCACTGCGGGTCGGGCTGGAAGGCACCTATCCGCCTTTCAGCTTCCAGGGCGATGACGGCAAACTGACCGGGTTCGAAGTGGAGTTCGCGCAGGAGCTGGCTAAGCATCTGGGTGTGAAAGCAGACCTGAAACCGACCAAATGGGACGGGATGCTGGCCTCACTGGATTCCAAACGTATTGACGTGGTGATTAACCAGGTGACCATTTCTGACGTGCGTAAGAAGAAGTATGACTTCTCCACGCCGTACACCGTGTCCGGTATTCAGGCGCTGGTGAAGAAAGGCAACGAAGGGACGATCAAAACGGCGGCGGACCTGAAAGGTAAGAAAGTCGGCGTCGGTCTGGGCACCAACTACGAAGAGTGGCTGCGCCAGAACGTGCAGGGCGTGGACGTGCGTACCTATGATGACGATCCGACCAAATACCAGGATCTGCGCGTTGGCCGTATCGATGCGATTCTGGTTGACCGCCTGGCGGCGCTGGATCTGGTGAAGAAAACTGGCAACACCCTGGCCGTCACCGGCGAAGCATTCTCTCGTCAGGAGTCCGGTGTGGCGCTGCGTAAAGGCAATGAAGACCTGCTGAAAGCTATCGATGGCGCGATTGCCGAGATGCAGAAAGACGGCAGCCTGAAAGCGTTGTCCGAGAAATGGTTTGGCGCTGACGTCACTCAATAAACAATTATTACACAAGGGCGTTATCTGAGGCCCTAAATTAAAGAAAAAGCCCCGGTCGCCAGATCGGGGCTTTTTACTTTTTCAGATTACGCAATTTATCCGGGTGACGTTCAGCTAACGAATTATTTAGCTGAATATAGCACTGTGCATCAATACAAAATATTTATAACTGCATGATAAAATGGGTAAAATAGCCTTTGCCCTCAATGCGCGCGATCAATGTTAAACCGCGGGAGTTCATGATAATAGCGGGATAGTCAATTGAGGGAATAATAAATTGAAACCGATAAATTTCATTTTGACGGGAATACTCGTTATTTCCGGCACGTCTGCTGCCACTCATTCTGTCCCGGTGATCCCCATGCCGCCACAAGAGACGCCGGTTATCACTCCCTTCAGAGCCCCGCCAGAAACCGCCTCGTCGATGACAGATCAAGCGGATAGTGTCGTTGAGAATGCGCCTGACGCGGAGCCCGTAAATATCAATGAGGTGGTGAAAACGGCAGAATTGGCCCGGGAAGCGGAAGCGGCTCAGGCCAAATTGGCAGCAAAAGCCGCCGACGCCGTTAAGGCCGCGAAGAGAGCAAAAGCCATTCAAACCGCAAGCGATGCGGAAGCCGCTAAAGCGGCGAAAACGCTAAAGGCGGCGCAGGCTGCCATGGAGGCAAAAATCACGAAAGCAGAACATGCTGCAAAAGCCGCTGAGGCCGCGACCGCCAAAGAAGCGGCTAAGGTCTCGAAAGCCGTTAAGGCGGCAGAAGCGGCCAGAGTCGCCAAAGCGAATGATGCCGAAAAAGCCAAACAGACCACAGAAACGGCGAAAGCGGCAGAGGCCGAAAAAATAGCCCAGGCTGCCAGAGCAGCCGAAGACGTTGCCGCCGCAGAGCGTGCTGCTCAGGCCGCCCTTGCGGCAGCGGAAGAGGCGGACAGAGCCGCGCAAGCCGCTAAAGCGCTGGAAGAGACTAAAGTTGCCGAAGCCGCAAAAGCCACAGAAGCCGCGTTAGTCGCTAAAGTGGCTAAAGTTGCAGAAGCGAACAAGGCGATGGAAGCCGCCAAAGAGGCTATCGCGATTAACGATACCCTTACTGCCCTGGCAGAGGAGGCGGCAAGGGAAGCCGAAGCGGCTAAAGCGGTAGAAAATGCGCAGGCGGCTGCGGCGCTGGCCGCTGCTCAGGCGGCGGCTAATGCAGAAACTACAAAAGTAAATACTACCGTCACGCTAACGGAAGCCAAAACGCAGGCCGTAAGAACCGCAGAGGCGGCAAAAGCCGCAAAAGCGGCCCTATCAGAACACATGAGCGCCGCCACGAAAGCCGCTCAAATCGTGAAAGCAGCAAAAGCCACTGAAATCGCCAGCGCGAAAGAGGCCGCCAAAGCCGAGCAAGAAGCCCGCGAAGCCATCGCTGTAGCGGCGGCGAAAGCCACTGAAGCCGCGAGGGCGGCCGAGCTGGCCGAAACCACGAAAGCCAGCGCGACAATTAAAGTGGCCGCTGCAACGTCTGCATCTGAGGCGACCCTGGCCGCCGTTGCCGAAAATGAACAGGTGGCGCAACGCGTTGCAGACGCGAAAACCAACGCCACGAGTGCAGCCCAGGCGGCGAAAGCCGCAAAAGCAGACGTAGAGGCAAAAGCCGCCGCCGCAGGGCAGGCGGCTAAGGTGGCAGACGCGACCCGGCTCGAAGAGAACACCCTACGGGCTGAGGCGGACAAGGCGGCCGCCGTTGCAAGGGCTGCAGAGGTCGTCCGGGCAGAGAAAGCGGCTGAGGTGTCCAGAACCGCAACGCTTGTCGCGGCGGCCAAAGCAGTGGAAGCGACTGCGCTGGCAGAAGCGGCACAGGCCACCGCAGTGGCTAAAGCAGCAGGCGTCAGTGATGCCCCGGTCTTGACTCCTTCTGACTATTTGGACGAAGAATCGATCACGGCTGTGACGCCAGAAAAGGCGGTGCCCAAAACGCCCCTGAAAGCGATTCCCGAAAGATCAGAACCTTTGACCGTGGAACAGGAAATATTTGGAGATTGTAAGTTGCCTGTCTATTCTGAAAAAGCACGTGCCATGGGCGTGGAGGGGCGCGTCACCTTGAAGGTGAACATTGGAGCCATGGGGCAATTGAAGCGTATCAATACCAAAGGTACGCAAATCTTTCTGCGGGATACCAGCCGGGCGTTTAAACGCTGCACCTGGCCAATGGGATATGCCGGAGAGTATCAAACCATCGTCCGCTTTAGTCTGGCCGAGGGCGTAAGTCTGCAACCAGCCAAATCAAAATAAGATAATCGCACGCCGGGAAGCCCCCTTGAAACCGGGCCAGGACGAGGGGACTTATTTTCGAGGGCAACTGTGTGCATAATAAAAAGAAAATCAGGAGGTGCTATGTCACTGCATAATCTCACACGTTTCCCAAGACTGGAATTTATTGGCGCCCCGACGCCGCTGGAGTACCTGCCACGTCTGTCCGATTATCTGGGGCGCGACATCTTCATGAAACGCGACGACGTCACGCCGATGGCGATGGGCGGCAACAAGTTGCGTAAGCTGGAATTTTTGGCCGCCGATGCACTGCGCGAAGGCGCGGACACGCTGATCACCGCCGGTGCGATTCAGTCCAACCACGTGCGCCAGACGGCGGCAGTAGCGGCGAAACTGGGCCTGCACTGCGTGGCGCTGCTGGAGAACCCAATTGGCACCAAAGCTGAAAACTATCTCAGCAACGGTAACCGTCTGCTGCTGGATTATTTCAACGCCCAAATCGAAATGTGTGACGCGCTGACCGACCCGAATCGTCAGCTTGAAGAGCTGGCGACCCGCGTTGAAGCTCAGGGGTTCCGGCCATACGTGATCCCGGTAGGCGGGTCGAACGCGTTGGGCGCATTGGGCTATGTGGAAAGCGCGCTGGAAATCGCCCAGCAGTGCGAAGGTGCGGTATCGCTCTCTTCGGTGGTGGTGGCATCCGGCAGCGCCGGAACCCATGCGGGCCTCGCCGTGGGCTTAGAACAGTTAATGCCGGAGGTTGAACTCATTGGCGTGACCGTATCACGCAGCGTCGCTGACCAGAAACCGAAAGTCGTCACCCTGCAACAGGCGGTGGCGGAAAGCCTCGAGTTACAGGGTAAAGCTGAAATCACGCTGTGGGATGACTATTTCGCACCGGGTTATGGCACGCCGAACGATGAGGGCATGGAAGCGGTGAAACTGCTGGCGCGCCTTGAAGGTATATTGTTGGATCCGGTTTACACTGGCAAAGCGATGGCCGGGCTTATCGACGGCATCAGCCAGAAACGCTTTAAGGATGAAGGGCCAATTCTGTTTGTTCACACTGGCGGTGCTCCGGCGCTGTTTGCCTATCATCCACACGTATAATAAGAAGACACAATGCAAGAAAGTATCCAACTGGTTATCGACTCGCTGCCGTATCTGCTGAAAGGGGCTGTCTTTACCTTACAGCTCAGCATCGGCGGGATGTTCTTCGGCCTGGTTCTCGGGTTTTTACTGGCGCTGATGCGTATGTCAACCATCGCGCCGGTGCGCTGGCTGGCGCGCTTCTACACCTCGATTTTCCGCGGTACGCCGCTTATCGCCCAGCTGTTTATGATTTACTACGGCCTACCGCAGTTTGGCATTGAACTGGATCCGATCCCGGCGGCAATGATCGGTCTGTCGCTTAATACCGCGGCGTATACCTCCGAAACCCTGCGCGCAGCGATCTCCTCGATTGATAAAGGTCAGTGGGAAGCGGCAGCCAGCATCGGCATGACCCCGTGGCAGACACTGCGTCGGGCAATTTTGCCGCAGGCGGCGCGCGTCGCATTACCGCCGTTATCCAACAGCTTCATCAGCCTGGTGAAAGATACCTCGCTGGCAGCCACCATTCAGGTGCCAGAGCTGTTCCGTCAGGCGCAGCTGATTACCTCGCGCACGCTGGAAGTGTTCACCATGTATCTGGCGGCGTCGCTGATTTACTGGGTGATGGCGACGGTACTCTCCGCTCTGCAAAACTATTTCGAAAACCAGCTTAACCGCCAGGAGCGTGATCCGAAATGAGTGCTATCGACGTTAAAAACCTGGTGAAGAAATTCCATGGTCAGACGGTGCTGCACGGTATCAGTCTGGAGGTGAAAGAGGGCGAAGTGGTGGCGATTATCGGGCCGAGCGGCTCGGGGAAAACCACGCTTCTGCGTAGCATTAACCTGCTGGAACAACCGGAAAGCGGCACCATTCGTGTCGGCGACATCACCATTGATGCCGCCCGCCCGCTGAGCCAGCAGAAAGGGCTGATCCGTACTCTGCGCCAGCATGTAGGTTTTGTTTTCCAGAACTTCAATCTGTTCCCCCATCGCACGGTGCTGGAGAACATTATTGAAGGGCCGGTGATTGTCAAAGGCGAGAACAAAAGCGAAGCCGCCACTCGCGCCCGTGAACTGTTGGCAAAAGTGGGGCTGTCGGGGAAAGAAACCAGCTATCCGCGACGGTTATCCGGCGGACAGCAGCAGCGTGTGGCGATTGCCCGCGCGCTGGCGATGCGCCCGGACGTTATCCTGTTTGATGAGCCGACTTCGGCGCTGGATCCTGAACTGGTCGGCGAGGTGCTGAACACCATTCGGCAGCTGGCGCAGGAGAAACGCACGATGGTGATTGTGACCCACGAGATGAGCTTTGCCCGCGATGTTGCTGACCGGGCTATCTTTATGGATCAGGGGCGCATTGTAGAGCAGGGTGAAGCCAAAGCCCTGTTTTCTAATCCACAGCAGCCGCGTACCCGTCAGTTCCTCGAAAAATTCCTGATGCAGTAATCCCCAATGGCCTGATGACCTCAGGCCATTTCAGAATAATTCCGCATTCCACGATATTTCATATATATAAATAAGATTTATGTGTTAGTTTGAAGTATTCATACGAATGATAATTACTCAGGGAGTTTTCGCTTCAGATATGAGGGATTTCGATTTTTTTCATTGGCGCAAGGATATTTCGCAGCAGTTTCATGCTGCTACGGCAACAGACCAGGTCTATGCCATTTTGCAACAGCAGACTCACTCGCTGGAATATGACTGGTTCGCGCTCTGTGTGCGTCATCCGGTTCCCTTCACCCGGCCTAAACTCTCCCTGCACACAACCTACCCGAAAGCATGGATGGACCATTACCAGGCGGAAAATTATTTTGCTATCGACCCGGTGTTGAAAGCGGAAAACTACCGCAACGGACACCTGCCGTGGAGTGAAAGCTTATTCAGTGAAACGCAGGCGTTCTGGGATGCCGCGCGCGATCACGGCCTACGGCGGGGGATTACGCAGTCGCTAATGTTGCCAAACCGTGCACTCGGTTTTTTATCGGTGTCGCGCGAAAGCAATCAGGCCAATCCTTTGTCAGAGGATGAAACCGAGCTGCGGCTGCAAACTCTGATGGAGCTAAGTCTTGCCACGCTGCTACGGCTGGAAGATACGATGGTCATGGCGCAGCCAATGAAATTCAGCAAGCGCGAACTGGAAATTCTGAAGTGGACAGCGGAAGGGAAAACCTCAGCGGAAATATCGATAATCTTGTCGATATCTGAAAATACTGTGAATTTCCATCAGAAGAATATGCAGAAGAAATTCAATGCGCCTAACAAAACCCAGATTGCCTGTTATGCCGCCGCGATTGGGATAATTTGACAACCAAAGACGTTCTGCGTGTCAGACGCAAAAACGGCTGCGATGAATTGCGAATCGCAGCCGCCTGGCAATTACTGACGGTAAGCTTGTTTAATCTGCTGAACAGTGCTGGAAAAAGCGGCTGCCTGAGCTTCGTCTTCCATCTGCGTGATCTGTTTTTCCATTTTAAGAATCACGCGTCCTGCGTCTGCCTGACCCATCGCTTGCAGCATCAGCGCCAATAACGCTTTCAGGCAAGAAACTTCCTGGGTCAATTGTTGATTATTTTCAGCAGTGGAAAGTTCAGGAGTGCTCATCTATTTCCTCGTAAAAGATTTCAGTGCGCATGCGCGGGGTGTACTGTAAAGGTCGCGCAGTATACCACAAGGGATATCAAAAACGGGAGTGCCGGTTTTTTCTCCTCTGGTAAGAGGTGCTTACGCCTAATTACGGGCTCTCAAGAAACATCCGAAGGCTTATTTGTTTAGCGCAGGTTCTCGCTCGGTTAATTATTGTTACATTTTTGCAATCCTATTTATCATCTTTGCAAAATGCGCTGCTTTAGAGGAATTTTTGAAAATGGGTGTTTAAAAATAGGGTTGTTGTATCTCCCTGTTTTGTGGTTCTTTCCACCGGTTGTACATTCTTATTTCCAGAAACTTTAGCTAAAACCCACCCGACACATTTTTTGCCTTTCATTGTCGAGATAAAACCCGGTAATATGGTCGCGAATTTAGAGTTAGTTGCGTTATCCCTATTCTGGAGATTATTCCTTTGATCAACATCCTCCTTGTTGATGACCACGAACTAGTGCGCGCAGGGATACGACGCATTCTCGAAGATATAAAGGGTATTAAAGTTGTCGGTGAAGTCTGCTGTGGCGAAGATGCGGTGAAATGGTGCCGCGCCAACCCGGTTGACGTCGTGCTAATGGACATGAATATGCCAGGTATTGGCGGGCTTGAAGCCACGCGTAAAATTGCGCGCTCCACCGCAGATACCCGAGTCATCATGTTAACCGTTCACACGGAAAATCCACTGCCAGCTAAGGTTATGCAGGCAGGGGCCGCAGGCTACCTGACTAAAGGGGCTGCACCACAGGAGGTGGTCAACGCCATCCGCGCCGTCTTCGCCGGCCAGCGCTACATTGCATCAGACATCGCTCAGCAAATGGCATTGAGTCAGATTGAGCCAGAAAAAACAGAATCCCCGTTTGCGAGTTTGTCTGAACGTGAATTGCAGATTATGCTGATGATCACCAAAGGTCAGAAGGTGACTGAGATTTCCGAGCAGTTGAATCTCAGCCCGAAAACGGTGAACAGCTATCGCTATCGTATGTTTAGCAAATTAAACATTCATGGCGATGTCGAGCTGACGCACCTGGCAATTCGCCATGGCCTGTGCAATGCGGAGTCGTTAGCAAGTCAGTGAGTGACGTATTTGATTCAAAAGCCTTTCTAAAAACCGTGACCAGCCAGCCCGGCGTCTATCGTATGTACGATGCCGGCGGCACGGTTATTTATGTCGGTAAAGCCAAAGACCTTAAAAAACGCCTTTCCAGCTATTTCCGTAGCAATCTTGCGTCGCGTAAAACGGAAGCCCTCGTCGCGCAAATTTCCCAGATAGATGTCACCGTCACGCACACCGAGACGGAAGCGCTGCTGCTTGAACACAACTACATCAAGCTTTATCAGCCGCGTTATAACGTGCTGCTGCGCGATGACAAATCTTACCCGTTTATCTTCCTCAGCGGCGATACCCACCCACGGCTGGCGATGCACCGTGGTGCGAAACATGCGAAAGGCGAATACTTTGGTCCGTTCCCTAACGGTTACGCCGTGCGGGAAACCCTGGCGCTGTTACAGAAAATCTTCCCGATCCGTCAGTGCGAAAATAGCGTGTACCGCAATCGCTCCCGCCCGTGTCTGCAATACCAGATTGGTCGCTGCCTCGGGCCGTGCGTCGCAGGGTTGGTAAGCGAAGAAGAGTATGCCCAGCAGGTTGATTATGTGCGCCTGTTCCTCGCCGGAAAAGATGAGCAGGTGGTGAATCAACTGGTGGCGCGAATGGAAAAAGCCAGTCAGTCGCTGGCGTTCGAAGAGGCCGCCCGGATCCGCGACCAAATTCAGGCGGTGCGTCGCGTAACCGAAAAACAGTTCGTTTCTAACGAAGGCGACGATCTGGACGTGATCGGCGTGGCCTTTAACGGCGGCATGGCGTGCGTGCACGTGCTGTTTATTCGTCAGGGTAAAGTGCTCGGCAGCCGCAGCTACTTCCCGAAAGTGCCTGCCGGAACCGAGGCGGGTGAAGTGGTGGAAACCTTTGTCGGCCAGTTCTATTTACAGGGCAGCCAGGCGCGAACGCTTCCGGGAGAAATCCTGCTCGATTTCAATCTTGGCGATAAAACCCTGCTGGCCGATTCACTGACCGAGCTTGCCGGGCGGCGGATTAATATCCAGACTAAACCGCGTGGCGATCGTGCGCGTTACCTGAAACTGGCCCGCACCAATGCGGCCACTGCGTTGGTTACCAAACTTTCACAGCATTCGACCATCACCCAACGTCTGCAGGCGCTGGCAACGCAACTGAAGCTGCCAGAAGTGAAGCGCATGGAGTGTTTCGACATCAGCCATACGATGGGCGAACAAACCGTGGCCTCCTGCGTGGTATTCGACATCAATGGCCCGCTACGGGCGGAATACCGTCGATACAACATTACCGGGATCACCCCGGGTGATGATTATGCGGCGATGAACCAGGTGTTGCGCCGTCGCTACGGGAAAGATATTGAAGAAAGCAAAATTCCTGACGTCATTCTGATCGACGGCGGCAAAGGTCAGCTGGGCCAGGCGAAACAGGTGTTTGCCGAGCTGGACGTGAGCTGGGATAAGCATCATCCGCTGCTATTGGGCGTGGCGAAGGGCAGTGATCGTAAGGCCGGGCTGGAAACGTTGTTCTTCGAACCGGAAGGTGAGGGCTTTAACCTGCCGTCGGATTCTCCGGCGCTGCATGTTATCCAGCATATCCGCGATGAGTCGCACGACCATGCGATCGCCGGTCACCGGAAAAAACGCGCCAAAGTGAAAAGTACCAGCACCCTTGAGACTATTGAGGGTGTCGGACCGAAGCGCCGCCAAATGTTGTTGAAATACATGGGCGGATTGCAAGGTTTGCAGAAAGCGAGCGTGGAAGATATTGCAAAAGTGCCGGGCATTTCGCACGGTCTGGCAGAAAAGATCTTCTACTCGTTGAAACATTAGGGGCTCTGTAGCAACATAGGGCTAATTTTACTGACAACAGATAGTTACCGCCGCCATGCAATTTAATATCCCTACGTTGCTCACATTGTTTCGCGTCATCCTGATCCCGTTTTTCGTGCTGGCGTTCTATCTTCCCTTCGTCTGGGCCCCGTTTGCCTGCGCGCTGATCTTCTTCGTGGCTGCGATAACCGACTGGTTTGATGGTTATCTGGCACGTCGCTGGAATCAGAGCACCCGTTTTGGTGCGTTCCTTGATCCGGTCGCCGATAAGGTGATGGTAGCGATCGCTATGGTGCTGGTGGCTGAGCATTATCACTCCTGGTGGGTAACGCTCCCTGCGGCGACCATGATCGCGCGTGAAATTATCATCTCCGCACTGCGCGAGTGGATGGCGGAACTCGGCAAGCGCAGCAACGTGGCGGTGTCGTGGATTGGTAAAGTGAAAACCACCGCGCAAATGGCGGCACTGGTGTGGATGCTGTGGCGTCCGAACGAGTGGGTTGAGTGGGCCGGGATTGGTCTGTTCATGGTTGCGGCGGTGCTGACGCTGTGGTCGATGTTCCAGTATCTGAACGCGGCACGCGGCGATTTGCTTGAACAGTGATCGTTTCGACGTAAATTTCATCAAACGATCCGCTGCGGTGAAAATTAACGTTGACTCAGTGCGTCAGGTAAGTAGAATGCATCGCATCGAACGGCAGCACAGCTTGCCAGACGGTAATAAAATCAAATGATTAAGTTAGTCATCTGATCTGCGGGAATAGCTCAGTTGGTAGAGCACGACCTTGCCAAGGTCGGGGTCGCGAGTTCGAGTCTCGTTTCCCGCTCCAATTTAGAAGCATCGGCAATTGCGGGTGTGATAGTACTTCGGCGCGTTAGCAAAGCGGTTATGTAGCGGATTGCAAATCCGTCTAGTCCGGTTCGACTCCGGAACGCGCCTCCACTTTATTCCCCGAGGCCGGATGGTGGAATCGGTAGACACAAGGGATTTAAAATCCCTCGGCGTTCGCGCTGTGTGGGTTCAAGTCCCACTCCGGCTACCATGGGAAAAAGAATAAAATCAATGATAAGCAGTGTCGTGAAACCACCTTCGGGTGGTTTTTTTGTATTTGCGATCCTGATGTTCTATCTTCAACACACTTCCAACACGAGTACTCAGCGATGAAAACCGGACCGTTAAACGAAAGCGAACTTGAGTGGCTGGACGACGTCCTGGCCCGCTATGGCAACGAGCACTCCGTTATGGACGTCTCAGAGCTGGACGGCATGCTGACGGCGATACTGTCCTCACCTGTTGAGATTGAGCCTGCCGAGTGGATGCTGGCGGTGTGGGGCGGGGCAGAGCACGTGCCACGTTGGGCCAACGATCGCGAGCGTGACCGTTTCGTCAACCTGACGCTGCAGCACATGGATGACATCGGCGAGCGTCTGGGCGATTACCCTGATCAGTACGAACCGCTGTTTGGTACCCGTGAAGAAGAAGGGCAGGAAATCACCATCGTTGAAGAGTGGTGTTTTGGCTATATGCGCGGTGTGGGGTTAAGCGATTGGTCGGCGTTGCCGGAAGATTTACAGCCGCAGTTAGATGCAATTGCCCTGCACGGCAGCGAAGAAAAGTTCGAGAGCCTCGACGAGTTGAGCGCCGAAGAGTTTGTGGCAAGCGTAGATTTGCTGACCCCGGCTGCCATCACGCTGTGCCATTACTGGCTGGATAACCCGCAGCTGGCCCCGGTTAAACAGCCGGTTAAGAATGAGAGCAAGATTGGTCGCAACGATCCTTGCCCATGCGGTAGCGGTAAGAAATACAAAAGCTGCTGTCTGAAATAAGTGAAGAAAAAAGGCCCGAAAGGGCCTTTTTTGTCTCTGGCGTTAGCCCACTGACGGAAGCATCCCGGTGGCAATCGCGATTTGTACCAGAATCACCGCAACACCACAGCTGAAGACCAGCCAGAGGGCCGGGGTGCCACCCGCGACACGGTAAGCCGCATGCGGGTGCTGTTGACGGCTTTTCAGGGTCAGTAACGAAGGCACGATCAGCGCCAGTACCGCCAGCGCTACCCCGGCGTAGCCGAGGGCCATCACGAAACCACGAGGGTAGAACAGCGCAAACGCCACCGGCGGTAAGAAGGTGATCGCCCCGGTTTGCAGGCGTCCGCCGACGCTGTTTTTACGCTGGAACAAATCGGCCAGATAATCAAACAGCCCCAGCGCCACACCGAGGAACGAGGTGGCCAGCGCCAGATCGGCAAACAGATGCACTGCCAGTTCAACGTGCGGGGAAGCCACCACTTCACGAATTGCCTGTAATAGCCCGTTCAGCCCGGCATGGTTAGCCAACAGGGCGTTGAACACCGGGGACTCAATGCTGCCCAGCGTCGCCAGTTGCCAGAAGATATACGCCACCAATGGGATAAAGCTCCCGATGACAAAGATCCGTCGCAGTTTACGCACGTCGCCTTTCATGTAGCTGACAATACTCGGCACGCTGCCATGGAAGCCAAACGAGGTAAAAATAACCGGAATGGCAGACAGCGCCAGGCCCTGTTGCAGCGGCAGCGTCAGCAGGTTCATCTGATGGATGTGCGGCATCAGCAGCGTCAGCATCAGCACTAAAAAGATAATTTTGGCGCTGAACAGGAAGCGGTTGAACAGATCGACCAGCGTGGTGCCGACGCAAATCACCCCGCCACCGACGGCGGTAAACAGCAGTACGCCTCCTGCCGGAGGCAAATCAATGCCCAGCCAGTCGCCGACGCTCGACGCCAGCAATTCTCCTGCTCCGCTAATGTAGGCCGCGGTCAGGGCGTACATCAGGAACAACATGCTGAAGCCCGTCACCCATTGACCGTAACGCCCGAGATAGCGCAGCGCCAATGAACCGAGCCCGGTGTCTGCCGGGACATGTTGGTACACTTCGAGCAGCAACAGGGCGGTGTAGCACATCAGTGCCCACAGACTCAGCAGCAGGATCAGCGTCACGCCAAAGCCTACTCCCGCCGACGCCAGCGGCATCGCCAGCATCCCTGCGCCAATAGTGGTTCCGGCGACAATTAAAATACTCCCTACGGTGCGGTTCTTCACGCTTTCCTCTGTTATTCAGAATAGAGACGGCAAATTATGCCGCGCAGGGTAGGGGAAATCCCGCGGCGCGTCAAATCTGAATTACAGTGGGTGTAACGAGTGGTTTACGGTTTGGCTGGGTGGAATGAAGAAGGCAGGAGAAACGCTGGCAGCGATGGCCGCTGCCAGCCGAGAATTAATTTTGGGTGTCGAGAGTCGCCAGTTCTTTATCGATAAAGTACAGGCCTTCACCGCTTTTACCCACCAGCGACAGTTTGTCGATAACGGATTTAAACAGCTTCTCTTCTTCATGCTGCTCGGCAACATACCATTGCAGGAAATTAAAGGTTGGATAATCCTGATTGGTCATCGCTGCATGCGCCAGTTCATTAATTTTTGCAGTGATCAGCTGCTCGTGCTCGTAGGTCACGCGGAACAGTTCATCCAGCGAGGCATATTCGGCAAACGGTGAGGCAATGGCATTAATGCACGGCAGGCTGCCGGTATCGGTCAGATAATCAAACAGGCGCTGCATGTGGGTCATTTCTTCCTGAGCGTGACGGCGCAGAAACGCGGCGGCACCTTCAAAGCTGTGATAACTGCACCACGCGCTCATCTGCTGATACAGCAGCGAGGAGTGAAGTTCCAGGTTCATTTGCTCATTCAGTTTGTCGATCATTTCCGTTTTTAACATGGGTGCTCCGTCATATTAGGCTCAGGGGAATACGCGGGAACTATAATTTGTAATTAAGTTATTTGCAAAAGGTAAAATAAATAATTAATTTTGTTAAATGCAAATGGGAATAACACGCATTGCAGCTATTAAATAATAAGATGCGAATGGTTATGATTACTGCCGGATTTATTTTCCCGGCAGTGAAATATAATCAGTAATAGGCGTTAGGGGGAATGGCCATTCCGCGACACTGATACTGAATTGTGACGCTTTGATTCATGCACAATGAGCCGCTGGTAACGGTGCAGGTCGTGACTGGCTGACCGAACGGCACGGCAGTGGCGTAGCCCATTTGCTGACACTGTTTGGTGGCGGTACCGTTGGCCACATAATCGTCGGTGGTGGCCGATTGCAACATCGCCTGCCCGTAGGTCAGACGGACAATGCCGCTGGTGGTGTCCACATCGGTGACGTTGGCCTGACGATGTACCGTACAGGCGGAAAGCGCTATCGCTGCGACGACAGGGAGAAGTTTGTTCATGGCTCACTCTGCATAGATGTCCGATCCTGTCATCTTAGCGTCAGGAGGCCAAACCAATTCCCTGAATAGCCCGCAGAATTCCCCTCAGTTTCCGCCACCGCCGTCGTTAGTCTGCCCGGCTGTCATAAATCGCCTGGAATTTCGGATGCAGTTGGCGGAAGCGGTTAATCAGCTCCGGATCAAAGTGACGTCCGGTTCCGGCGATGATCAGCGAACAGGCGTGCTCATGGCTATACCCGGGCTTATACACCCGCTTCTGGCGCAGCGCATCATACACATCCGCCAGCGCCAGAATGCGGGCCTCAATCGGGATTTGCTCCCCGCTTAGCCCTTCCGGATAGCCATTGCCATCCCATTTTTCGTGGTGATAGTGAATGATATTTTCCGCCACCGGCCCGAGGCCCAGCCCCTGAATGATCCGCCAGCCCTTAAGGGTATGCAGTTTCATCTCGTTGAACTCTTCTTCCGTGAGCGGCCCTTGCTTGCGCAAAATTCGCTCCGGAACCGCAATTTTCCCGACGTCGTGCAACGAGGCGTAGCGTTCAATCTCCTGCACCATTTTACGCGGCAGCCCAATGTCCCGCGCCAGCAGGCCACAATAGGCGGATACGCGCTGAATATGGCTGCCGGTTTCATCATCATGGGCGCGATTCACTTTTTCCATCGCCTCGACGATGCTGCGGCTCACCGCCTGGCTTTGCTTCATCTGTCGCCACATCAGCCACAACAGGCACAGGCTGAACAGCACGCTAATGAACAACACAATGCTGATAATTTTGAAGGTATTTTTACTGAAGTCTGGCAGCGTGGAGGCGTCAGGGTGGCGCTCCATCTGTGTGCGATAACTTGAAATACGATGGATTTGCGTCAGCAACGAATGCAGCGGATGTTGGTCATCGACCCATGAGACAATTTTGTAATCTGAGCGCGTCAGACCCGCCACTTTAAGCACGCCACGAAACAGGTCATTCCCGCGCAGTGAACCCTCCAGCGAGCTTAGGTCGCCCAGAATAAAATCAATTTTGTGCTGTTCAACGGCGTCGATCAGCTCTTCAATCGAGGCGGCGGGCAGCAGGGTAACGTCGGTGCCAAAGCGCTGGTGCAGATAGCGGGCTGAAAAAGACCCGCGGATCACGCCGACTCGCTTATAGCGCACCTGTTCTTCGTCCCACAAAAATGGCTCATCGATGCGGTTGTAATACGCGTTATGCCACGATAGCGCTGGGCCAATAATTCCTTCCGCCTGGGATTCATCACCGCTTTCGACAATGTTCACCATCCGCACTGGCCACGCGTCCTGGCGCAGGTGAGAGACATAATCCTCGGTGTACTTCACGTCGAGTTGGATAGGCAGCAGGTCGCGCATGTCGCTGATCATATCCATCACCGTGCCGTGATAACCGTGGCTGTCCTGCCACAACAGCGGAGCAAAGTTCTCGTTTTTGGGCAGCCAAAGGGTGAGCCGGGTGGTACGCATCCAGGCGGCTTCCTCGGGTGTGATATTAATTCGGCTGACCAGATAGTCCCGTTTACTTTGATTTTCCAGCGCTTTCAGCTTGCCGCTCTGCTGCCATTCGCCGATCAGCTGATTGATGTTATCGCGCATGCCGCGTAATTCGGGACTGAACCCCATCACGGACGGCAGACGTAAATCGGAGAATGGCCGCGACAGGGTGTAGTAGTGCTGTGTGTCATCCATCTCGGAATCGTCGTTGATGTAAAAATCCGCCTTGCGGTTACGCAGCATTGCAAACGCTTCGGTACTGCTGTCCACCAGAATGCGCTGACGGAAATGCAGGAAAGGATAATGCTGCAACACCTGATTGCGGGTCGCGTCGTCCTTGCGAAAAATGACCCGGGTATTATTGAGGTCTTCCGGGGAAGCCGCCGTTCGATTGAGACTGGCGGCGAGCACTTCATTATCAAACAGGCGAGCGGAGAGGATTTTACTCTGCGCCCGCGCGCGGGTTTTGATAACGCCGGCATACAGCCCGTAACTGTTGCTATTGAAACGACGGCCAATCTCTTCCCCACCGATCGGTTTCAGTTCGAGATGATAGCCGTAGCGTTTATTTATTTCCTGAATGAGCGTCTGGTAGTAACCCTGATATTGGCCGTGGCCGTCACGCCAGAATTCAAAATTATCGGCATCGAAGAGCCAGACTGGAACGGGGGAGGGGGGAACGACGGCATTTATGGGGGTAGCCCGCAGTAAACCAGCGTACGAAAGGAGTGTAACCCAGAGCAATGTGAGCGACATTGTTAGCACGGAGCGCACAAGAAGGTTCCTGATTTTTATCGTGTCGTTTGTTTTTAGTCTAACTAACTGCCGTAAACCCGGATAGGGATTTATTGATTTTGTGAATAATCATGCGTTCTGGCGATCAACGGTCAAAACTGTGACCGCATCAATGATTAATGAAACAATATTTCATTAAATTTGAATGTGCGTTTAATGCGCGCTATGGTGAACGCATCGTGATTGTCCATTGCGCAGATGACCGCGCGAATTTCAGGAGAGAAAAGAATGAAAATTGCACTGATGATGGAAAACAGCCAGGCGGCGAAAAACGCCATTATCCATCGTGAGCTGAAGGGTGTTGCCGATGAAAAAGGCTTCCCGGTGTACAACGTTGGCATGAGTGACGAGCAGGATCATCACCTGACCTATATCCATTTAGGGATTATGGCCAGCATTCTGCTTAACGCTAAAGCGGTTGATTTCGTGGTCACCGGCTGTGGCACCGGCCAGGGCGCGCTGATGTCGCTGAATATTCACCCCGGCGTGGTATGCGGCTACTGCATCGACCCGGCTGACGCATTCCTGTTTGCCCAAATCAACAACGGCAACGCGCTGTCGCTGCCATTCGCTAAAGGCTTTGGCTGGGGCGCAGAACTGAACGTGCGCTTCATCTTTGAGAAAGCCTTTACTGGTCGTAACGGGGAAGGCTATCCGCCGGAGCGTAAAGAACCACAGGTGCGTAACGCGGGTATTCTCAACCAGGTCAAAGCGGCGGTGGTGAAAGAAAACTATCTCGATACCCTGCGCGCTATCGACCCGGAACTGGTGAAAACCGCCGTCTCCGGTCAGCGCTTCCAGCAGTGCTTCTTTGAGAACTGCCAGGATAAAGAGATTGAAGACTTCGTGCGCCAGATGCTGGCGTAATGCGGAAAGCTCCGGCGGCACCATGCCGCCGGAGTGCTTACTGTTTCCGTTTCGACACTGAACTTCCCGCATCCCGCGTCAGCTGTAACGTATCAATCATTCCCACCAGACAAATTAGCGCGATAAACACAAACGCCAACCGGAAGCTAATCCCCGGGATCGCCGCGAGCTGCAGCCAGTCACTCAGTTTTTCACCCAGCCGAATGCCAATCGCGCCGAGCGTAATCCCCAGCCCGACGGCTAACTGGGTGGCAGTGCTGAACAAGGTATTGGCGTAGCTCATCTGCGGGGACGGCACGTCGGCGAAAGCCAGGGTACTGACGCCGGTAAACTGGATCGATCGGAACACGCCGCCGAGATACAGAATCAGCAGCGTCAGCCACAGCGGTGTGTGCGGGGTGAGGAAAGCACAGGCCATCAGCGCCACCACGTTCAGCGCGCCGTTAATCAGCAACAGTTTGCGAAAGCCCAGCCAGCGGATAAGCGGCGTGGTGGCGGGTTTAATCGTCAGATTCCCGACAAACACCGCCAGCACCAGCAGCCCGGCGTGGAACGGATCCATGCCAAAACCGACCTGAAACAGCAGGGGCAGCAGGAAAGGCACCGCGCTTATCGATGCGCGAAACAACGACCCGCCATACATCGTGACTCTGAAAGTCGGCACCTGCAGCGCATCAAGGCGGATCATCGGCCATTTGACACGCCTGAAATGGCGCAGGGCAAAGAGAAACGTCACAGCGCCCAAGGCCAGAAGCGCAAAGGGTAGCCAGCGCCGACCCTGTTCTGCACCGAATGCTTCCATCGCATAGACCAGGCTCACCATCGCAATGGCGGTGGCAACAAAACCCGGCAGATCAAACGGGCGGCGATCGTCGTCGCGGATATCCGGGATGATGCGCAGCGCCAGGGCGATAGCCACCAGCCCGAGCGGCACATTGATGAAGAATATCCAGCGCCAGTCAGCGAAACGGGTGATGAACCCGCCGAGCGGTGGGCCGATTATCGGTGCCACAAGCGCGGGCCAGGTCAGGGTGGCGATGGCCGTGATTAAATGGTGTTTTGGCGTGGTGCGTAATACCGCCAGCCTGCCGACAGGCACCATCAACGCACCGCCAACACCCTGTAAAATGCGCATTGCGACGAAGCTATCGACGCTGGTAGCGAGCCCGCAAAATACCGAGGCGAGGGTGAAAATGAACAGCGCCAGGGTAAACACCTTGCGCGCCCCAAAGCGGTCAGCAATCCAGCCGCTGGCGGGGATCAAAACGGCGAGGGTAATGAGATAGGCGCTGATCCCAATGTTCAGTGAGACGGCTTCCACGGCAAAA
Organism: Scandinavium sp. M-37; assembly: GCF_043558715.1. Classification (NCBI taxonomy): domain Bacteria; kingdom Pseudomonadati; phylum Pseudomonadota; class Gammaproteobacteria; order Enterobacterales; family Enterobacteriaceae; genus Scandinavium; species Scandinavium sp. M-37. The sequence continues at coordinate 187,818 of NZ_JBIGIN010000003.1, read as the reverse complement.
CTTTTCGCCATATCCGGCAGCGCAGTGGCAATCACCGTCCCGTCGAGAAACTCCATAAAGAATGCCCCTGCCACCAGCAATGCGGCGGGGGACAGACCACGGCTCTCCTTTGCGGAGATGTTTTCGCTCATGATAACGCTGCCATTTCAAAATGAATCATTGTTTCAGATGACCATAGAGCAAGAAAATGCATGCTTCAGCAGGTTTTTTTGATTTCCGGTCAGAAAATTCAGGTTACTATGACGCCCCTGAAAAAAGGAGAAAATCATGTCCCAGAATCTGACCGAAAACGATGAGCTGGTATCCGACGTTGTCGCTTGCCAGCTGGTCATTAAACAAATTCTCGACGTTATCGATGTCATCGCCCCGGTTGAAGTCCGTGACAAAATGGCTAACCAGCTGCGCGCGATCGATTTTAGCGCCAACCCGGCAGGCGCCGATCCGGTGACGCAGCGTGCGATTCAAAAAGCCATCGCCCTGATAGAGCTGAAGTTTACGCCGCAGGAAGGCAGCACCCATTAATGAAAACGGCGCCACGGCGCCGTTTTTGTTGGCATGACATCCCGGTAAGCATGCGCCGCCCGGTGTTTATCAGTAAATCGCCTCCACCAGCAGATAGCTGGCAACACAGGCACAGCTCACGGCAATCAGGCCCGGCAGAATAAAGCTGTGGTTAATGATGAATTTCCCGATGCGGGTGGTACCGGAACGGTCGAATCCAATACAGGCCAAATCGCTGGGATAGGTCGGTAACACAAAGTAGCCGTAGGCCGCCGGGAAGAAGGCAATCAGCATTTTCGGTTCCACGCCGAGCATTAGCCCCATCGGCGCGACGGCGGTTAGGGCGGCGGCCTGGCTGTTCACCAGTTTAGACACCAGGAACAGCACGATGGCGTAGGTCCACGGATGGCTTTGCACCACGCCTTCTAGCGCCGTTTTCAATTCAGGTAAATGCGCCTGGAAAAAGGTATCACTCATCCATGCCACACCGAACACCGAGAAAATCGCCACCATCCCCGCTTTAAAGACCGCTCCGCTGGAAATGGCAGCGGCGTTGACTTTGCAGGCCATCAGCATCACCGCCCCGGCAATCAGCATCATCATCTGAATCACCAGGTTCATGGAGAGCGGGGCGAGTTTGCCTTTCACTTCGAAGGTAGGCCGCAGTTCCGGTAGCGCGCCGAGTAACACCACCACGACAATCCCGGCGAAGAAAATCCACGTTGACCAGTACGCTTCCCGATTAAAACGCTGGTTAAGCAGCGTTTCGGTGCTGCCGTAGATGTATTCTCGCTGTTTCGGATCCCGAATTTTGGCCTGAAACTCCGGGTCATCGGCCAGGTCTTTACCGCGACGCAGGCTCCATAATGCGGCAATCGCCACCCCAAATAAGGATGCTGGCACGGAGACGGTCAGAATTTCGAGAATGCTCCAGGCGTGGCCTATACCGTGCTGAGCCCCCAGGATCGACACCAGCGAGACCACTGCCACCGACACCGGCGAGGCGGTAATTGCCATCTGTGAGGCAATCGATGCCACCGCCATGGGACGTTCGGGTCGGATGCCTTTTTTCAGCGCGATGTCAGCGATAATGGGAAACATGGTGTAGACCACGTGTCCGGTCCCGCACAGAAACGTCAGTGTCCAGGTGGTAAACGGTGCCAGCAGGGTAATGTGCTGCGGATGCTTGCGCAGCAGTTTTTCTGCACACTGCATCATCACGTTCAGCCCGCCAGCAGTTTGCAGCGTGGCGGCACAGCCAATTACCGCCAGAATGGTAAGCATCACATCCACCGGCGGTTTACCCGGCTCAAGCCCAAACACGAACGTCAGGATAAATAAACCGATCCCGCTGATAAGGCCCAGACCCATCCCGCCAAACCGGGTTCCCACCAGCAGGCACAAAATAATGACAACAAATTCAAGCGTAATCATGTCTCACCGTCTCATCCATAAAGTAGGTCTAAATCATTACATTTTGTGCTGTTATTGAGTGAGAGACAGATCGGGTTTGTAAACAGATGGAAAAACAATCTGATATATACATTTTGTTAACATTTTGGCTGTGCGATTAGGGCGGACAACGCCGCCCTGAGGGTGGCTTAATGCTGCTGGTGGTTGACCACGGTGGTCAAATGTTTGTCGGTTTGTTCCATACACAGGCCCGCTTTATGCGCGCTGCGCACTTCATCAAGAATGGTCTGTAACAGCACGCCGTCCTGCTCCTGCTCTTTTTCCAGAGTATTCAAAAAACGCAGGGTGCTGTCGTCCTGTAAGGTTCTGGCTTCAAGGGTGAGGGCGCACAGGGTTTGGGTGCGCTGATGGTGTTCTTCAAGGGTTTTGAGAAACAGGTCTTCGAGGGTTGAGCAGCGGTTATCACCACAGGGTTTGGATTCTTTCACCACCGGATAGGCGCCAGACTTCTTCATAAATTCGAACATGCGCATCATGTGGGTGACGTTGGACTGCGCTTGCGACCGTAAAAAGTTCGCGGTACCCGTGAGTTTCTGTTCAGAACACCACTCGCTCAGACGCAGGTAAAAGTTGGAGGCGCAAAATTCGAGATTCATTTGCGCATTGAGTTTTTGAACCATTCCCGGGACTGTCATAGCAATATCCTTATTCCGTATTTCAGATATTATTTACGCTTCGTTACATGATGTCGTAAATATTCGATATTACCTTAGTAAAACTCTGTGAAAGCCGAGGTTAACGGCATGATGTCTAATGCAATTATATTCCATGATTATTTAATAAAACTGCGATCTGTCCTGCATTCACTCATATCCATGCTTGGAACTAAAATATTTTTTGGAGACAATTAGACAATTAATCCAGAAACAAAAAAATTGAAATCAGGGAGAGTGTAATGAAAAAAGTTGCGGTGCTGTTGGCAACGGGATTTGAGGAAGGCGAAGCTATCGTCACCATCGATATTCTGCGGCGCTTAAATATTGAAGTGGAAGTGTTGTCCTGCGCAACGACCCGGGGCGTGACCAGCTATCATGCGATCCCGATGGTGGCTGACAGCACGCTCGCGGAACGCAGCGACGTACTGTTTGATGCGCTGGTGCTGCCGGGCGGGCCACAGGGCAGCGTCAACTTAGCGGCCAATACGCAGGTGATTGAATTTGTGAAAAAGCATGACGCAGCCGGGAAGCTCATTTGTCCGATCTGCTCTGCGGCGGCGAGGATTCTGGGCGGGAATGGCCTGCTCAACGGGCGGAAATATGTTTGCTCGGGTGAATTGTGGCAGGACGTAAAAGACGGGCAATATGTCGATGCCCCGGTGGTAGAAGACGGCAATCTCATCAGCGGCAAAGGCCTGGGCCACGTATTTGATTTTGCCTTTACCGTCGCCGCCAGACTGCTCGGTGATGAAGCCCCGGTACGTGAGCACGCGGAACATATTTACTACCGGTGGTGAGATAAGGATTCGCTGACTGCTGATATAGAGTAATCTGCTAACCTGAGGGTGAATTGTCTGACAATTCACCCTTTTTTTATGTCATTTCTCGCTAATTTTATGCACGCAATTACTGTAATTCTGCGGTGTGATGGCGCTCTCCTATGGATAATTAATTTCCCGCTATTAATGGTTCAGCAACAATGTGCTTACAAGCGAAGCCGCTAATGCATTGTTTTAGTGCTAATTAAAATAAGCTGTTCCGTTTTCCCCTACAAAAAAGAACATTAAAGCTGGAGTTACCCATGCACAAATTCACTAAAGCGCTGGCGGCCATTGGTCTGGCCGCGGTTATGTCACAATCAGCTGTGGCTGAAACAATGAAACTCGGTTTTTTGGTCAAGCAGCCGGAGGAGCCGTGGTTCCAGACAGAATGGCGTTTTGCCGATAAGGCCGGGAAAGATTTAGGTTTCGATGTGATTAAAATTGCGGTGCCGGACGGGGAAAAGACCCTCAACGCCATCGACAGCCTGGCGGCTAACGGAGCCAAAGGGTTTGTTATCTGTACGCCGGATCCCAAACTGGGGCCAGCGATCATGGCTAAAGCCCGCAGCTATGACATGAAGGTCATCACCGTCGACGATCAGTTCGTTAATGCCAAAGGCAAACCGATGGACACCGTTCCGCTGGTAATGATGGCAGCCAGCGAAATCGGTGCCCGTCAGGGGGACGAACTGTATAAAGAGATGCAAAAACGCGGCTGGGATGTGAAGGACACCGGGGTGATGGCCATCACCGCCGATGAGCTGGACACCGCCCGTCGCCGTACCACCGGTTCAATGGACGCGCTGAAAAAAGCCGGCTTCCCGGAAGCGCAAATCTATAAAGTGCCCACCAAATCCAACGATATCCCAGGCGCATTTGATGCCGGCAACTCGTTGCTGGTTCAGCATCCTGGCGTGAAACACTGGCTGGTGCTGGGTATGAATGACAATACCGTGCTGGGTGGCGTTCGCGCGACCGAAGGTCAGGGCTTCAAGGCGGCGGATGTTATCGGGATTGGCATTAACGGCGTGGATGCGGTGAACGAACTGTCGAAAGCCCAGGCGACCGGTTTCTACGGCTCGCTGCTGCCAAGCCCGGACGTGCACGGCTACAAAACCAGTGAGATGCTCTACAACTGGGTGACCAAAGATGCAGAGCCGCCGAAGTTCACCGCGGTGACCGACGTGGTGCTGATTACCCGCGACAACTTTAAAGCAGAGTTGGCGAAAAAAGGGCTGTAAGGCCTGACGTAGTCGCCCCCGGTAACTGCCGGGGGCAGGAAAGAATGTGGAGTGCATATGCAACAGTCACAGCCTTATCTCTCATTTCGCGGCATCAGCAAAACCTTCCCCGGTGTAAAAGCCCTGACCGACATTAGCTTCGACTGCTATGCCGGACAGGTCCACGCCCTGATGGGGGAAAACGGTGCCGGAAAATCGACGCTGCTGAAAATTCTCAGCGGCAACTACGCCCCGACAGGCGGCTCCTTGGTGCTGCGCGGGCAGGACGTTATCTTTGCGGATACCACGGCGGCGCTGAACGCGGGCGTGGCGATCATTTATCAGGAACTGCATCTGGTGCCTGAAATGACGGTGGCGGAAAATATCTATCTCGGGCAAATGCCGCACAAAGGTGGGATCGTCAATCGCTCGCTGCTCAACTATGAAGCGGGTCTACAGCTCAAACATCTGGGCCTCGATATTGACCCGCAAACCCCGCTCAAGTACCTCTCTATCGGCCAATGGCAAATGGTGGAAATCGCCAAGGCGCTGGCGCGCAACGCCAAAGTGATCGCCTTTGACGAGCCGACCAGTTCCCTCTCGGCGCGCGAAATCGACAACCTGTTCCGGGTTATTCGCGAATTACGTAATGAAGGGCGGGTCATCATTTATGTCTCGCACCGCATGGAGGAGATTTTTGCCCTCAGCGATGCGATTACGGTTTTCAAAGACGGGCGTTACGTCCGCACCTTCGACGACATGCAGCAGGTCAATAACGACCAGCTGGTGCAGGCGATGGTAGGGCGCGAGATTGGCGATATCTACGGCTGGCAGCCGCGTGACTATGGCGCGGAAAGGCTGCGTCTCGAGAACGTTAAAGCACCGGGCGTGCGCCAGCCGGTGAGTCTGTCGGTCAAAAGCGGTGAAATCGTTGGCCTGTTTGGTCTGGTCGGGGCCGGTCGCAGCGAGCTGATGAAGGGGCTGTTTGGGGCGACACGTATTACCGGCGGTCAGGTGCTGATCGACGGTCAGCCGGTGAATATCCAGAAGCCTGCCCATGCGATCCGCGCCGGGATGATGCTCTGCCCGGAAGACCGGAAAGCGGACGGGATAATCCCGGTGCATTCGGTGCGCGACAACATCAATATCAGCGCCCGCCGCAAACACATTCGCGGCGGATGCCTGATCAACAATGCCTGGGAAGCCAGCAACGCGGCGCATCATATTCAGTCGCTCAATATCAAAACCCCCGGCGCGGAACAGCTGATCATGAATCTCTCCGGCGGCAATCAGCAGAAGGCCATCCTGGGACGCTGGCTGTCCGAAGAGATGAAAGTCATCCTGCTGGATGAACCGACGCGGGGCATTGACGTGGGGGCGAAACACGAAATCTATAACGTTATCTATGCGCTGGCGGCATCCGGGGTGGCGGTGCTGTTTGCCTCCAGCGACCTGCCGGAAGTGCTGGGCGTAGCGGACCGTATCATCGTGATGCGTGAAGGCGAGATTGCGGGTGAGCTGATGCATGACAGCAGTAATGAACAGCAGGCGTTGAGCCTGGCCATGCCGAAAACCACTCAGGCCGTTGCCTGACAGCCTGATGAAGGAGTGAATTATGTCTTCGATGAGCACCTCCGGCCCGCGCCGGAATTCGTTTAGCGTGGGGCGCATTTGGGATCAGTACGGCATGCTGGTGGTGTTCGCCGTGCTGTTCCTCGCCTGCGCCATTTTTGTGCCGAACTTCGCCAGCTTCGTCAACATGAAGGGGCTAGGGCTGGCTATCTCGATGTCGGGGATGGTGGCCTGCGGAATGTTGTTCTGCCTTGCATCCGGTGATTTCGATCTGTCGGTTGCCTCGGTAATTGCCTGCGCAGGCGTCACTACCGCCGTGGTGATTAACCTCTCAGAAAGCCTGTGGCTGGGCGTATTTGCCGGGCTGCTGCTTGGCGCGCTGAGCGGGCTGGTCAACGGCTTCGTGATTGCGCGTCTGAAAATCAACGCTCTGATCACAACGCTCGCGACCATGCAGATTGTACGCGGCCTGGCGTATATCATTTCCGACGGTAAAGCAGTGGGCATTGAAGATGAACGCTTCTTCGCCCTCGGTTACACCAACTGGCTCGGACTGCCTGCGCCTATCTGGTTGACAGTGGGGTGCCTGATTGTGTTTGGTCTGCTGCTCAATAAAACCACTTTTGGCCGTAACACCCTGGCGATCGGTGGCAATGAAGAGGCCGCGCGTCTGGCCGGTGTCCCTGTGGTACGCACCAAAATCATCATATTTGTACTTTCCGGATTAGTCTCAGCGGCGGCGGGGATCATCCTCGCCTCGCGGATGACCAGCGGTCAGCCGATGACGTCGATGGGCTATGAGCTGATTGTTATCTCAGCCTGTGTGTTAGGCGGTGTGTCGCTCAAAGGCGGTATTGGCAAAATTTCCTACGTCGTGGCGGGGATTTTAATTCTGGGAACAGTAGAAAATGCCATGAACCTGCTGAATATCTCGCCGTTCTCGCAGTATGTAGTGCGCGGCCTGATTTTGCTGGCGGCAGTTATCTTTGACCGTTATAAGCAAAAAGCAAAGCGTACTGTCTGATTTTTCCTCAACTTTTAAGTGTAATCTGCCCAACACGCCAGTGGAAATCCCACTGGCGTTTTCATTCGAAAATGGCGAGCCTGGTCACACTGTCTATACTTACACTGCTAACGTTTAGGTAACATTTAACTTTTACCAGAGGTTTTTGTGGAGGTAGGCAGGGTGACAGACCCGTTAACCGTTCCGCCGGTTTTACGCGGAAATTACGCATTTTTCTTCGACCTGGATGGCACGCTGGCAGAGATCAAACCGCATCCCGATCAGGTCATTATTCCCGAGTCCATCCGCACGGCGTTGCACCAGTTGGCGCAACAGCAGCAGGGGGCTCTGGCCTTGATCTCAGGGCGCTCAATGGTCGAGCTGGATGAGCTCGCCGCGCCGTATCACTTCCCTTTAGCGGGAGTCCACGGAGCTGAGCGCCGTGACATCAAGGACCAAACGCATATTGTTGCACTGCCTTCTACGCTCGCCACCGAGGTTGAACAGTGGCTGACAGCGGGCATGGCCATGCTTTCAGGCAGCGAAATCGAAAATAAAGGAATGGCTTTCGCGCTGCACTATCGTCAGGCACCGCAACACCAGTTGGCCATTGAACGACTGGCCCAGGATACCGTTGCCCGTTTTAAGGGCCTGGCGCTACAGCCCGGTAAGTGCGTGGTTGAAATCAAACCCGCAGGCATCAACAAAGGGGCCGCTATTACGGCCTTCATGCAGGAAGCGCCCTTCCGGGGCAGACTGCCGGTCTTTGTCGGCGATGATTTGACGGATGAAGCTGGTTTTGACGCGGTCAATGCCGCAGGCGGTATCTCAGTGAAAGTCGGGCAGGGGAACACGCAGGCGCAATGGCGTTTGGCAAACGTAGCGGAGACCCATCGATGGGTGCTTCAGCTCGCACAACAACACGCGCTAACAGACAGGAGAGAAGGCTATGAGTCGCTTGGTCGTCGTATCTAATCGTATTGCCCCGCCGGATGACAAAAAATCCAGTGCTGGTGGGCTGGCGGTAGGTGTACTGGGGGCGCTTAAGGCCGCAGGTGGATTATGGTTTGGCTGGAGTGGGGAAACTGGCAATGAGGACCAGCCGCTGAAGAAGGTCACACGCGGGAACATCACCTGGGCGTCCTTCAACCTTAATGAGCAGGATCATGACCTGTATTACAACCAGTTTTCCAATGCCGTGCTGTGGCCGGCGTTTCACTATCGTCTGGATCTGGTGAATTTCCAGCGTGAGGCGTGGGATGGCTATCTGCGCGTCAACGCTACGCTTGCAGACAAACTGTTGCCGCTGATTGAGAAAGACGACAACCTGTGGATCCACGATTATCACCTGCTGCCCTTTGCCAGTGAACTGCGCAAACGTGGGATAGATAACCGGATCGGTTTCTTCTTGCATATTCCTTTCCCAACCCCGGAAGTGTTCAACGCGCTGCCGACGCACGCCGAACTGCTTGAGCAGCTTTGTGATTACGATTTGCTGGGCTTCCAGACGGAAAACGATCGTCTGGCGTTCCTCGATTGCGTCTCCAGCAAAACGCGTCTGACCAGCCGGGGCAGCAAAACGCACAGCGCATGGGGCCACACCTTCCGCACCGAAGTGTACCCGATTGGAATTGACCCGAAAGAGATAGCCAGCCAGGCGCAGGGGCCATTGCCGCCTAAACTGGCGCAGCTTAAAGCGGAACTGAAAAGCGTGCAGAATATTTTCTCGGTAGAGCGACTGGATTATTCCAAAGGGCTGCCGGAACGTTTTCAGGCCTATGAGGCGCTACTGGAGAAGTACCCTCAGCACCACGGTAAAATCCGTTATACCCAGATTGCCCCGACCTCGCGCGGCGACGTGCAGGCCTATCAGGATATTCGACATCAGCTGGAAAACGCCGCCGGGCGCATCAACGGTCAGTACGGCCAACTGGGGTGGACGCCGTTGTACTACCTCAATCAGCATTTCGACCGAAAGCTATTAATGAAGATTTTCCGCTACTCGGACGTCGGGCTGGTCACACCGCTGCGTGACGGGATGAATCTGGTGGCAAAAGAGTATGTGGCAGCACAAGATCCCGCTAATCCTGGTGTGCTGGTGTTATCGCAGTTTGCCGGTGCCGCCAACGAGCTGACGTCTGCGCTGATTGTGAACCCTTATGACAGGGATGAAGTCGCTAATGCGCTCGACAGGGCGCTAACTATGCCGCTGACCGAGCGCGTCTCGCGCCATGCAGAAATGCTGGAGGTGATTAAGAATAATGATATCAACCACTGGCAGGAGCGGTTTATTGATGACCTAAAGCAGATAACGCCGCGCACGGAGGAGAGTCGATTGCACAATAAAGTGGCGGCTTTTCCTAAGCTTGCGTAAATAATGAAAACAGCCCGGCGAAATGTGCCGGGCGTATTTTATTCGTCCTCAAGCGAAACCAGCAGCACATCTACCCCGCTATTCCCCACCACGTTTTTGGCGCTACAGGTCGCGCGTGCAAAGAAACTTTTATTATGATTGCCGCAAATGACCAAATCGACCTGCTGCTTCAGACAAAATTCCTTTATATGTTCGCTTAATTCGCCACAGGCGATGGCAGCGTGAGCTATCGGATAATCGGCCCGGGCTTTAAGTTCATCCAGAAACTGACGGGTTTCCTCCTGCATCAACTCGCGAAGGTTCTCGAGCATGGGCGCGGCGAACTGGTTATACATTTCAGGATCGGATGCTGAGGTGATCAGGCTAATTCGGGCATGAACGGGGCGGGCGATAGACACCGCTTTACTGACCAGTTTGTGACTTTCCGGTGTCGGTGCGACAGCGACTAACACATGTAAATACGCCATTGTGCCTCCTGTGGTGGCGAAAACGCCCATTCATTCCTATTACTCTGTTTCATTAGTGGCTGCAAGAGTGAGTACAGACAGGAAATGTGAGGTTGTTCGAATATTCATTAATTATTCTTATATTAAGAATATCGCTTGACAGCGACTTTGAGCGAATTTTTACGCATTTACATGATTCTTAAAAATCTAATAATAAACTCGTAACCAATTCCGCATATTTACTAACAAAATACTCATGGTTTCATTGGGAAACTATCGCAAATAAATGAACGAGTAACTTGCTGTTTTTGAAGGTTAAGATTTGACTTAAAGGAAATGTAAATCACCCAACTTGCGATTTCGCAACATGCTGCTATGAAACTGTCCAAAAAAAGAGCAACAAGAGATGTTCATTTACATTATTCAGATATATGGAATAGAAAAAAACCGCAATTGCATAATATTTGCACAAATCACAATTGTAACTGATGGATTTGCTGCTATGATTCGCCCAAATTATGTGACGCACGTCACATAATTTTCAAATTTAATGTAAAGCCACGTTGTATGTGTCAGAACTGGCGAGTAGAGTTGCCACGAATTAGGAAAAATCTTAGTCAATTGTAAGAATTCTTTAAAATTGTAGGGTTACCCTGATTGCCGAAGTGGATGACCTTACAATCCGCATGGACGCAAACTTAAGTCAGCTATGCATTTTGGCCGTTTCTTTTTTTACCGGGTCTTTTACCCGGCGACATCACGGGGTGCGGCCTTGCCGCATACAATAATGGTTGGTTATTCGGGATGGGAAAAATGCATACATCCGAGTTGCTAAAGCATATTTACGACATTAATTTGTCCTATTTATTACTTGCACAGCGTTTGATTAGTCAGGATAAAGCCTCTGCCATGTTCCGTCTCGGCATCAACGAAGAGATGGCCACGACACTGGGCGGACTGACACTTCCACAGATGGTGAAATTAGCGGAGACCAACCAGCTGGTTTGTCAGTTCCGCTTTGATAGCCATCAAACCATCACCCAACTCACGCAAGAGTCTCGGGTTGATGACCTGCAACAAATTCACACCGGTATTCTGCTTTCTACTCGCTTACTGAAGGAAGCTAGCCTCGCAGACGGCTCTGCTCGGAAGAAAAGGGCCTGACCATGAGTGAAAAAAGCATTGTTCAGGAAGCCCGCGACATACATCTGGCAATGGAATTGATTACGCTTGGAGCACGTTTACAGATGCTCGAAAGCGAAACACAGCTGAGTCGCGGTCGCCTTATCAAGTTATACAAAGAGCTTCGCGGAAGCCCACCGCCGAAAGGCATGCTGCCGTTTTCTACCGACTGGTTCATGACCTGGGAACAGAATATCCACTCATCGATGTTCTGTAACGCCTGGCAGTACTTGTTGAAAACGGGGTTGTGTAGCGGCGTTGATGCGGTGATTCGGGCTTACCGTCTGTATCTCGAACAGTGTCCGCAGCAGGAGAATGGGCCCATTTTAGCCCTGACCCGCGCGTGGACGCTGGTGCGCTTTGTTGAGAGCGGTATGCTTGAACTCAGCGGCTGCAATAGCTGCGGCGGCAATTTTATCACCCATGCTCACCAACCCGTGGGGAGCTTTGTGTGCAGTCTCTGCCAGCCGCCGTCACGAGCAGTAAAAAGACGTAAACTTTCCGGCGAAGGTGCCGATATAACACCACAACTGCTGGATGAACAGATAGAGCAAGCTGTTTAACTGAGAATTTCAGGTGTGGCAAAACACTCCAGCAGCGGACGCAGGTCCGCTGCTTTTTTTTTTGCCAGCGTTTCGGTCATTTGCTCCTTCTTTCATCCCGGGCTTATCAATAGCGGAAGGATGATGTCGTGCTTATCTTATTAGGTTACCTGGTTGTACTTGGTACAGTTTTCGGCGGGTTTGCGTTCACCGGCGGACACCTTGGGGCACTCTATCAGCCTGCAGAACTGGTCATTATTGGCGGCGCGGGGATAGGGGCATTTATCGTTGGCAACAACGGGAAGGCCATCAAGGCGACGCTGAAAGCGCTGCCGTTACTGTTTCGACGTTCGAAATACACCAAAAGCATGTACATGGATCTGCTGGCGCTGCTGTATCGGCTGATGGCCAAGTCACGCCAGCAGGGGATGTTCTCGCTCGAACGCGATATTGAAAACCCGACCGAGAGTGAAATTTTTGCCAGCTATCCACGCATTCTGGCGGATAAAGTGATGCTCGAATTTATCGTCGATTATCTGCGTCTGATCATCAGCGGCAACATGAATACCTTCGAAATCGAAGCGCTGATGGATGAAGAGATTGAAACCCACGAAAGCGAGGCCGAAGTGCCGGCCAACAGTCTGGCGCTGGTCGGCGATTCGTTGCCCGCGTTTGGCATCGTGGCGGCGGTGATGGGCGTGGTACATGCCCTCGGATCGGCAGATCGCCCGGCCGCAGAACTGGGGGCGATGATTGCCCACGCGATGGTCGGTACCTTCCTCGGTATTCTGCTGGCGTACGGCTTTATTTCGCCGCTGGCGACGGTACTGCGTCAGAAAAGTGCCGAAACCACCAAGATGATGCAGTGCGTCAAAATCACTTTGCTGTCGAACCTCAACGGTTATGCGCCGCCGATTGCGGTGGAGTTTGGTCGTAAGACGCTGTATTCCAGCGAACGTCCATCGTTCATTGAGCTGGAAGAGCACGTTCGCGCAGTGCGTAATCCAACGGCACAGCAGACGACTACCGAGGACGCATGAAAAATCAGTCTCACCCAATAGTCGTCGTCAGGCGCAAAAAGCATAAAAGCCACAGCAGTGCAGGGCACGGCTCGTGGAAGATTGCTTACGCCGACTTTATGACCGCGATGATGGCCTTCTTTCTGGTGATGTGGCTGATCTCAATTTCCAGCCCGAAAGAGCTGATTCAGATTGCAGAGTATTTCCGCACCCCATTGGCGACAGCGATCACCGGCGGACCGCGTATTTCCAACAGCGACAGCCCGATCCCCGGGGGCGGCGATGACTACACCCAGCAGCAGGGCGAAGTGAAAAAAGAGCCGAACATCGATGAGCTGAAAAAGCGCATGGAGCAAAACCGGCTGAAGAAAATTCGCGGTGAACTCGATCAACTGATTGAGTCCGATCCGAAGCTGCGTGCGCTACGTCAGTATCTGAAGATAGACCTGGTTCAGGAAGGGTTGCGCATTCAGATTATCGACAGTCAGAACCGCCCGATGTTTAAAACCGGCAGTGCCGACGTGGAATCGTACATGCGCGATATTTTACGCGCGATTGCGCCGATCCTGAATGAAGTGCCAAACAAAATCAGTCTTTCAGGCCATACCGATGATTACCCGTACGCCACGGGCGATCGCGGATACAGCAACTGGGAACTCTCCGCCGATCGCGCTAACGCATCGCGTCGGGAGCTGGTTGCCGGTGGCCTGGACGACGGCAAAGTGCTGCGGGTGGTTGGCATGGCAAACACCATGAAACTGCAGCAGCACGGCGGTGATGACGCGATCAACCGCCGCATCAGTTTACTGGTGCTCAACACTCAGGCTGAACAGGCGATCCTTAATGAGAACGCCGAAAGTCAGAACGAACCGTTAAGCGTATTACAGCAACCGGCGGCGCTGCCTCCGGCGGCCAGTCCCACATCGCCACAATCCTTCCAGAGGTGATAGCGTGAGCATGGATATCAGCGATTTTTATCAGACATTTTTTGATGAAGCCGACGAATTGTTGGCGGATATGGAGCAACACCTGCTGGATCTCGTTCCAGAAGCCCCTGATTCAGAGCAACTGAACGCCATTTTTCGTGCCGCGCATTCCATTAAGGGCGGCGCGGGCACCTTCGGTTTTAGCGTTTTGCAGGAAACCACGCACCTGATGGAAAACCTGCTGGATGACGCGCGGCGCGGTGAAATGCAGCTCAATACCGACATTATCAACCTGTTTTTGGAAACGAAAGACATTATGCAGGAACAGCTCGATGCCTATAAAAGCTCGCAGGAACCGGATGCTGCCAGCTTTGAATACATCTGTCACGCCCTGCGCCAGCTGGCCTTAGAGGCAAAAGGCGAGGCGCAGGTCCCGGCGGCAGGCGCCAAGCTGAGCGTGGTCGAAAGCGACGACTCTGCGCCAGAGGTGGCGATGGCCGCTGAACACAGCGGCGGTCAAACCCGGATCGTACTTTCGCGTCTGAAAGCCGGTGAGCCGGAGATGTTGCAGGAAGAGTTGAGCAACCTCGCGCAGATTAGCCAGGTGGTGAAAACCGCTGATTCGCTCAGTGCCAACCTGGACGGGGCGGTATCGCAGGACGATATCGTGGCGGTGCTGTGCTTCGTGATTGAAGCTGACCAGATTGCCTTTGAAACGGTGTCAACCGCGGTGGCACCGGTTGCCGAAACGTCTGCCCCTGCGGTCGTGGAAACCGCCGACGTGCCTGCGATGGTTAACACTCCGGCGTTGAAAGCCGTACCGAAAGCGGCCGCGAGCGCCCCGCGCGTAGAGCGTGAAAAACCGGCGAAGGCCAGTGAATCCACCAGCATCCGCGTCGCGGTTGAGAAGGTCGATCAGCTGATCAACCTCGTGGGTGAACTGGTTATCACCCAGTCGATGTTGGCCCAGCGTTCGAACGAACTCGACCCGGTCGAGCACGGCGACCTGATAACCAGCATGGGCCAGCTGGAGCGTAACGCCCGTGACCTGCAGGAATCGGTGATGTCGATTCGTATGATGCCGATGGAATATGTCTTCAGCCGCTTCCCGCGCCTGGTGCGTGACCTGGCGGGCAAACTGAATAAACAGGTGGAACTGACCCTGATGGGCAGCTCAACCGAACTCGATAAGAGCCTGATTGAGCGCATTATCGATCCATTGACGCACCTGGTGCGCAACAGCCTCGACCACGGTATTGAATCGCCGGAAAACCGCATGGCGGCAGGCAAATCAGCAGTAGGTAATCTGATCCTGTCGGCGGAACATCAGGGCGGCAATATTTGTATTGAAGTCACCGATGACGGGGCGGGTCTTAACCGCGAGCGTATTCTGGCGAAAGCGATGTCGCAGGGCATGGCGGTCAGTGAAAACATGACCGATGAAGACGTCGGGATGCTGATTTTCGCCCCCGGCTTCTCCACCGCAGAGCAGGTGACAGATGTCTCCGGTCGCGGCGTAGGCATGGACGTGGTGAAACGTAATATCCAGGAGATGGGCGGTCACGTTGAGATCAAATCGAAGCAGGGCTCAGGCACCACCATCCGCATTCTGCTCCCGCTAACGCTGGCGATACTCGACGGTATGTCGGTGAAAGTGAGTGGCGAAGTGTTCATTCTGCCGCTGAACGCGGTGATGGAATCTCTTCAGCCGCGCGATGAAGATTTGCATCCTTTAGCAGGCGGCGAGCGCGTACTGGAAGTGCGTGGCGAATATCTGCCGCTGGTTGAACTGTGGAAAGTTTTCGATGTTCAGGGCGCCAAAACCGAAGCGACCCAGGGCATCGTGGTTATCCTGCAAAGTGCAGGACGCCGCTACGCGTTGCTGGTGGATCAGCTGATCGGCCAGCATCAGGTAGTGGTGAAAAATCTGGAAAGCAACTACCGCAAAGTGCCAGGCATCTCTGCCGCCACCATCCTTGGCGATGGCAGCGTGGCGCTGATTGTCGATGTTCAGGCTTTGCAGGGTTTGAATCGTGAACAACGTGTGGCGTACACCGCCGCCTGATGGCAAGAAGAAGGGAAAAAAATGACCGGTATGACGAATGTAGCAAAACTGGCGGGTGAACCCTCGGGCCAGGAGTTCCTGGTCTTCACGTTGGGGAATGAAGAATACGGGATTGATATCCTGAAGGTGCAGGAAATTCGCGGTTACGATCAGGTGACGCGCATTGCCAACACCCCGGCGTTCATTAAAGGCGTGACCAACCTGCGCGGCGTGATTGTGCCGATTGTCGATCTGCGGGTGAAGTTCAGCCAGCAGGACGTGGAATACAATGACAACACGGTGGTGATTGTTCTCAACCTCAGCCAACGCGTGGTGGGAATTGTGGTCGATGGCGTTTCCGATGTGCTGTCCCTGGCCGCCGACCAGATCCGCCCGGCACCGGAATTTGCCGTGACGCTGTCCACCGAGTACCTGACCGGCCTCGGCGCGTTGGGCGATCGTATGCTTATCCTGGTGAATATCGAAAAGTTGCTCAACAGCGAAGAAATGTCTCTGATCGACAGCGCCGCCATCAGCGCCGCGTAATAATTCCCCCCCCGTGATTGCGGGGGGATCCTTCCTCTTATTGTATCCTTCCTAAAATACCGGTTAGTCGCGCTAATATATCCCTGCTAACGCCACGTGATTCAGATCACAATAACAGCAATATATTCTTTGCAGTGTCTCATTTCCTTCTGCCGTTACGCTTTCAACCTATTGATACTTAATTGTTTATCTCGTCTATACGTCGAACGACTGAATTTATGCCCCAGATTGGTTGAATGAATTTTCCTGAACTAGATTTCAGTTAAGGTCCCGCCACGGTGACCGGTTAACCTTCTGACGCAAAACAAAAAAGCGCCAGGTCTTCTGACTCCGGAGACGAGCCCATGAACAGAACAGGTCTTCTGCTTACTTCCGCAAGTTTACTGGCGCTGATGTCATCAGGCGCACAGGCGGTCACCAGCCTCGGGACGATTGCGGCGACCTTAACCCTGACCAACGGCTGCCTGATCAACGGCTCTCCGAGTCAGAGCGGCATCAACTTCGGTACGCTTGATTTTGGTACGCGGCCGGCGACCTTCTCGACGCTGACTACCCAACTGACCGGGGCCAGCGGCGGCAACAACTTTACCGTTCAGTGCACCACCAGCAGCTATACGGTGACGGTTTCCGGAAATACCAACAGTACCGCGCCAACGACGGTTGTCGGTACACCGGGGACGCCAGCACGGTATCTGGTCAGCACCACCAACGCGGCACAAGGCGTGGCCTACAGTCTGTATAGCGACAGCGGCTACAACAACATCATCGCCAATAACACCGCGTTGCCGATTGCATCCACTACCGCGGGCGTCGATAGCTACACCTTATATGGGCGTATTCAGGGCGGTGGCAACAGCGTCACCGTGGTGCCGGGAACCTACACCGACACGATTAACGTCAGCGTCAATTACTAACCCCACGAATGGCATTGGGTGCATCAGGTTTTCTGCGGGAGACCCGGGAACGGCTACGCCTACGCCTTTTTGGACTGGTGATGGTGCTGAGTATGGGCTTTCCGGTGCAGGCGCTGACGGTCGCCGCCCAGTCATTTAAGGTTAACGCCACCATTACGCCGGGCTGCTCGGTAGTGACCGGTAGCGGTGGGGCGATGGGCACCCTGAACTTTGGCAGCTACAGCGGGGTGAAATCCGGCCAGGTCAGTACCCAGTTTGTGCCGAATGCCTCGCTGTCGCTGGCCTGTACGCCGGGTGTGGCGCTGAGCATGAGCATCAACGGGGGGCAAAATTATACCACGGTGCGCAATATGCAGCGCTCCGGCGGGACGGACCGGGTGCCGTATCGGCTATACAGCAGCAGTTCGCTGGCAGCGAACACCGAAATCGGGGTCAACCAGGCGGTGTCGGTGGCCTACAGCGACAGCAATAATATCGCGCTTACCCTGTACGGGGCCGCGCAGTTGACCGGGTTTAGCCCGGCAGGAAATTACAGCGATCAACTCACCGTGACCTTGTCATGGTAAGCCAGGGAGAATCACCATGAATCGACGTCTTCTGCGCAGATTGCCCGCATTGGCATCCTGGAGTGCTATCTGCCTGCTGTCATCGGAAGTACATGCCGCCGCCACGGTGCTCATTTGGCCTATCGATCCTGTTCTGACGGCGGACAAAAAGGCCACGGAACTGTGGATTGAAAATCAGGGCGTCAACGCCACCACCATGCAGGTGCGGATTGTTCGCTGGCAGCAGGCCGACGGCCATGAACGCTATCAACAGCAGCAAGATGTGGTGGCCAGCCCGCCGATTTTGCGCGTCGATCGCGGAGGGAAACAGCTGATCCGCCTGATCAAACAGGCCCCGGTGCCGCAGGGAAAAGAGCTGGCCTACCGCATTATCATTGATGAAATCCCTCAACCGACCGACAGCACCAAAGCGCAGATTGGCCTCAAGCTGCAAATGCGTTACTCCATTCCGTTGTTCGTTTACGGTCAGGGGATGCCGGTGGCCACGGAGGGGGCCAATCACGTGCAGGTTGACAGCCGCAACCTGAGCTGGAGCACCACCACTCTGGATGGTAAACCGGCCATCCAGGTGCGCAACCGCGATTGGGTACATGTCCGGTTGAGCCAGGTTTCTGTCCGCCAGGGGGGCAGTGAACGGGAAGTTGCCCCGGGGCTGTTGGGGTATGTGTTGCCCGGCCAGAGTCGAAGCTGGCCGCTGCCTGCCGGGGTGACACATCCTACTGGCCTTCGCGCGACGATTAATGCACAGGACGCGAAATGGCAGTCCGACGCGGGCAACTGACGAAACTTGCCATGTGCCTACTGCTAACCAGTTCAGGTCTTTGTCGGGCAGAATCGGGCGACGATTTGCTGCCTCCGCCCCCGGATGCGCGCGCGATCAATCAGCAGGCGCAGTACCAGCTCGGGCTGGTCATTAACCACTACGATACGCAGCTGGTGGTGCCAGTGACGCAGCGTGATAACCACTGGGTCATTGCCAGCGCCGACCTGCAACGGGCCGGGCTTCCGGCAGACAATTTTCCTGCAGGTGACGTGGACCTCACGGCGCTAAGCCAGGTGAAAACGGAGTATGACGGGAACGGGCAACGGCTGCTGCTGACGGTGCCATCCGACTGGTTTGCGGCCAAAGAGGCCACCTTTCAGGACGGCATCAAGCGGGTTAAACCGCTGGACGGCAGCGGGGCGCTGCTCAACTACGATTTCTACACCAGCCAGACCGATCATGGCATGGGGCAGGCCGCTATCTGGCATGAACTGCGTTTTTTCAGCGGGAAAAATAGCTTCTCTTCAACCGGATATGTCCGGCAAACGCTCAGTGGTCAAAACACGCTTGATGACGGATATATGCGCTATGACACGACCCTGAGCTACACCGATGATGACAACGCCCTGGAATGGAATGTCGGTGATACCCTGAGTGATGCGCTGAGCTGGAGTAACAGCGTGCGCGTCGGCGGGGTCCGAATTGGCCGTGATTTTTCTCTGCGTCCGGACTTAGTTACCTGGCCGCTGCCCACCTTTACCGGCGATGCCGCCGTGCCCACCTCGGTCGATTTGTTTATTGATGGCTATCGTGCCGGATCGACCCAACTCCAGCCCGGCCCGTTTACCCTGACCAATTTGCCCTACATTAACGGGGCGGGCAATGCGGTGCTGGTCACCACCGATGCGTTAGGGCGACAGGTCAGTACCACGCTGCCGTTTTACGTAGCCAGCGAAATGCTCAAACCGGGCCTGAGCGATGGGGCGGCGACCTTCGGCGCTTTACGGCGCAACTACGGCATCGAAAACTTTGATTACGGCCCGGCGGTGGGAAGCGGCACTTATCGTTATGGAGTGAATGATTATCTGACCCTCGAAAGTCATGTCGAGGCCGCCGAATCCCTCGCGCTCGGTGGGGGCGGCGCGCTGGTAAAACTCGGGCAGTTCGGTATCGTCAACGGCAGCTACACCCACAGCCAGATGTACGGCGACGGCGGCGAACAGCTGAACTGGGGCTATCAGTACAGTACCGGCGCATTCAGCTTTATTACCCAGCACACCCATCGCGATAAAACCTTTGGCAACCTCGCCCTGTACGATACGCCGCGTTTGTATGACGACCAGCACAACCCGATTGCCAGCCTCAGCCAGCGCAGCGACCAGTATTCGCTGTCGCTGAACATGGGTAACTACGGCAATATCGGCGCGGCGTGGATCGGCGTCGAGAGTTTTGATAGCCAGAAAACCGAGCTACTGAATCTCTCCTGGAGCCGCAGCTTATGGGGTTCCAGCAGCATTTACCTGGCCGCCAGCCGGGATCAGCAGCGCGGGGACTGGACGCTGGCGATGTCGCTGCAAATCCCGCTCGGCGATCGGGACAGCGTGGCGGTCAGTACCGAAAATACGCCGGATTACGGCAATACCCAACGCATTAACTACAACCACACCATGCCGTCGGACGGCGGCTTTAGCTGGAATCTGGCCTGGGCCCGACAGTCTCAGTCGAGTAACTATCAGCAGGCGACACTCGGCTGGCGCAATAACAATGTTGAGTTGCAGGGCGGCGGTTACGGGGAAGAGGACGCCATGACCTGGTGGGGGGAAGCGATGGGATCGCTGGTACTGATGGACGGGCAGCTGTTTGCCGCCAATAAAATTAACGATGCGTTTGTGGTGGTTAGCACCGACGGGCAGCCGTCGGTGCCGGTTAATTACGAGCATCAACCGGTAGGCGAAACGAACGAAAAAGGCTATTTGCTGGTCAGCGGCGTCTCGGCCTGGTATCCAGCGAACTACAGCATTAACGCCCTGAATTTACCGGCGGATACGCAGTTAAAACAGACGGAACGGCGTATTGCGTTACGGCGTAACAGCGGTTATCTGCTTGAATTTCCAATGGAACAGGAAAGGGTGGCCAGCGTTATCCTTCATGATGCCGCAGGCAATGCGCTGCCGGTGGCAAGCGTGGTTTCACGCCCCGGCAAACAGGATGCCCCGGTGGGATATGACGGCATCGCCTGGCTTGAAAACCTCAATGATGCAAATCCGTTGACCGTAAGACTGCCGGACGGTAAACGCTGTGCGGCCAGTTTTGCGACTCAGCAAAATCCACAGCATAAATTGCAGACTTACGGGCCGCTCACCTGCCGGGAGATAAACTAATGCGCCGTGCTTTAGGGGTATTTGCGCTGCTGTGGTTATTCAGTTCGCCGCTGCATGCCGCCTGCACCGTCGCGATGGCTAACGCCTCGTTTGGCAGCCTGTCGTCGTTTACCGTCAGGGGCACCGAACAGCAGACCTCGGCCAATCTGGTGGTCACTTGCGATACCATTCTTAATCTGCTGACCAACGATACGGTGTCGATGAACGTGCTCAGCGCAACGGTCACATCGGGGACGCGCCCGGCGATGAAGCGCACCGATAACACCACTATTCCCGATGTGGTCCCGGTGCGGGTGTGTGGCACCTCGTCGTGTTCAAATACCACCGAAACCGCGGTCGGGCAAACCTACAGCTGGAGCGGGAATACGCTGCTCGGGCTGCTGACGTCGAAGAGTTACACCCTGCCGATATATTTCCGCACGGTGTCCGGTCAAAGCGTCACCGCCGGGCCGTATCAGGTCAACGTCACGTTGAACATCAGCTATAGCGTGTGTCCGACCGGGCTGCTGGGCATTTGTCTCGGCACCCCGCAGACCGGCACCGTGCCGGTGACGACGCAGCTCACTCTGAATGTCACTACCGATTGCATCACCATCAGCGCGCCTGACGTCAATTTCGGCAGTGCGCCGTTGGTGAGTAATTTCCCCTCCGTCTCGCAATCGGTGGCGATCACCTGCACCAAAGGCAGCACCTACACCGTGGGCATTAACAACGGGGTAAACGCGGGCGGGGGGACGGTGCGTAAAATGGTCAACGGCAGTAATTCGATGAGCTACGACATCTATAAAGGCAGCACCAGCAACCGCTGGGGGCCGAGCGGGACAGAACGCTGGGCCAGCAACGCCGCCAGCTCGGTCAGCAGTGACGGCACAGTGAACACCTACAATTACACCGCGCGGATGCTGAGCGGGCAGAATACACCGCCCGCCGGAACCTACACCGACACGCTGGTGGTGGACGTGGCCTTCTGACGTGCAGACATGACTTAAGGTAAAGTTCCGCGGATACGTGCCGATAACACCGCTATCACGTTATTGAAAAGGTGTTGTATGTTGAACCGTATCCGCGTTGTCACCCTGTTGATGGTGGTGCTGGTTGTCTTCGCACTGCTTCAGCTGCTGTCCGGGGGCTTTTTATTCTCGTCCCTGCAGCAAAACCAGCAAAGTTTCGCCCTCTCAAACGATCTGCGTACCCGTCAGGCTGAGCTGAACAAAACCTGGGAGCTGATGTTGCAAACCCGCATCAACCTCAGCCGTTCCTCCGCCCGGATGATGATGGACACTGCGAACCAGCAAAGCAGTGCCAAAACGGACTTGCTCAATAACGCGAAAAAAACACTGGCGGATGCAGCCAAACACTATGCTGCGTTCGGCCAGATAGCTGCGCACACGGAACTGGCGGAGGCCAGCGCCCGGGTGAATGACCGCTATCAGCAATATTTTGCCGGGCTGAGCGAGCTGGTTGGTTTCCTGCAAAACGGTAACATGGATGCGTATTTCGCCCAGCCGACCCAGGGGATGCAAACCGGGTTGGGCGAGGCGATGACCCAATACGCGGCCCAGAGCGAAACGCTCTATCAACACGCTTTCAACACCAGCAAGCGCGACTATAAATTTGCCCAGTGGCAGTTGGCGATTATCGCCCTGGTGCTGGCCGCTATTTTGGCCGCGGCCTGGTACGGCATTCGCCAAATTCTGCTGAATCCTCTTACTGGCGTCATGGCGCATTTACGTCGCATCGCCCAGGGGGATTTGACTCAGCCGGTCAAGGTCAGTGGGCGCAATGAGATTGCCGAGCTGGCAGATACCGTCAACCACATGCAGCAATCACTGATCGACACCGTGACCCGTGTACGTCAGGGCTCTGATGCGATTTATTCCGGCACCAGCGAAATCGCCATCGGCAATAACGATCTCTCTTCCCGTACCGAAGAACAGGCGTCCGCCCTGGAGCAGACCGCCGCCAGCATGGAACAACTGACCGCCACCGTGAAGCAGAACGCCGAAAACGCCCGTCAGGCGTCACAGCTGGCGCTCAGCGCTTCCGAAACCGCACAGCGCGGCGGCAAAGTGGTCGATGGGGTAGTAAAAACCATGCACGACATCGCCGCCAGTTCGCAGAAGATTTCCGATATTACCGGCGTTATCGACGGGATTGCCTTCCAGACCAATATCCTGGCGCTGAACGCGGCGGTCGAAGCCGCCCGGGCCGGGGAGCAGGGACGTGGCTTTGCGGTGGTAGCCGGGGAAGTGCGTAACCTTGCCAGCCGCAGCGCTCAGGCGGCGAAAGAGATCAAAGGCCTGATAGAAGATTCGGTCTCGAAAGTGGATACCGGCTCGGTGCTGGTGGAAAGCGCCGGGGAAACCATGAGCGATATTGTCAATGCCGTGACCCGGGTGACCGACATCATGGGCGAGATTTCGTCAGCCTCGGATGAACAGAGCAGGGGCATCGATCAGGTGGCGCTGGCGGTATCGGAAATGGATCGCGTTACCCAGCAAAACGCCGCGCTGGTGCAGCAGTCCGCCGCTGCTGCTGCCGCGCTAGAAGAGCAGTCCAGCAGTCTGATCCGCGCCGTTTCCGCGTTTCGGATTGCTGCAGTGAGCAGCAACACAGGAAGTAAAAATACACGCGTTCCTCCGGCCAGTCGCGAGCCGTTGCGCCCGCGTGCTGCCACCGCCGGAACCGATGACAACTGGGAAACCTTTTAATTACACGCGGCCTGTTGCCGCATATCGGGAGTGGTGATGTTCAATCGAATTCGTATCTCGACCACCTTGTTTCTGATTCTGGTGGTATGTGGCTTGTTGCAGGTGGGCAGTAACGGGTTGTCGTTTTTAGCGTTTCGTGATGGACAGAAAAACCTCAGTCAGGTGGAGCAAGGGAATTTGCAGTTGAGCAGCCTGATGGATGCCCGGGTTGTGCTATTGCAGGCCAGTACCGCGCTGAATAAAGCGGGCACGCTGACCGCGTTGAGCTATCCACCGGAGGATATTAAGGCGCTGATGGCTCGTGCGCGTCAGAACCTGAAACAGGCTGATAAAGAGTTTGCTGAGTTTATGGCGGTCCCGCCAGTGAACGATGAGGCCAAAACGCTGCAGGCACAAAGCAAGCAGACCTTCGCGAGTCTTCATGCGGCGCTGGAGCACCAGGCGACCTGGCTTGAGAGTAATCAGCTCTCTGATTTTATGACCGCGCCAGTCCAGCAGGCGCAGGATGCGTTCGATACCAACTACCACACCTGGAAGCAGAACATTGGTGCCTACTTACAGGCTGCCCGGCATGACAGTGAAAGTAACTATCACCGTTCGGCGGCTATTTTCATCGCCATGGTGGTGCTTGCGGCGCTGTTGACCAGCGGGGCGCTGCTGTGGACTCGCCGGATGATCGTCCAGCCGTTGAATATTATCAGCAGCCACTTCACCAGCATTGCGCAGGGGAATCTGGCCCGACCGGTGTCGGTGTATGGCAAGAATGAAATCTCGGCGATTTTTGCCGGACTGAAAGCGATGCAGACCGCGCTGCGTGACACCGTCAGTCAGGTACGCCAGGGCAGCCACGCGATGCATACCGGCATTTCGGAAATTGCCGCAGGCAACAACGATCTCTCCTCCCGTACTGAACAGCAGGCGGCATCGCTGGCGGAAACCGCGGCGAGTATGGAGCAATTGACCGCCACCGTGGGGCAGAACGCCGACAACGCTCGCCAGGCTTCTGGTCTCGCCAGTACCGCTGCCGCGACGGCGAAACGCGGCGGTCAGCAGGCTTCACACGTGGCGGATACGATGCACGACATCGCCACCAGTTCACAGAAGATTGGCGACATTATCAGCGTTATCGATGGGATTGCCTTCCAGACCAACATTCTGGCGCTCAACGCGGCGGTGGAAGCGGCACGGGCGGGGGAACAGGGGCGTGGATTTGCGGTGGTCGCCGGGGAAGTCCGTAATCTCGCCAGCCGCAGCGCCCAGGCGGCGAAAGAGATTAAAGGCCTGATTGAAGAGTCCGTGTCCCGCGTCCAGGAGGGATCTGCGCTGGTGGATACCGCCGCCAATACCATGAATGAGATTGTGCGTTCGGTCACCCAGGTGAACGACATTATGGGGGAGATTGCTTCGGCCTCTGATGAACAGCGTCGCGGTATCGAGCAGGTGGCGCTGGCGGTGAGCCAGATGGATCAGGTCACGCAGCAAAACGCCTCGCTGGTGGAAGAAGCGGCGGCGGCGACAGAACAATTGGCAGGACAGGCCGACAGTTTGACCAAATTGGTTTCGTTGTTTGAGCTCGAAGAAAAGCATGTAACGCAGCACGAAGGGGGGCGGTCCATTGCCGTACCCGTTGTTTCCTGAAAGGACGTAAGAAGAAGGCGCTATGACAGCAACTCTGCCCAACGGGCAATCGTCACTACTCACGCAGATGACACAGCGCCTGGCGCTGTCCGACGCGCAGTTTCGTCGGATATGCCAACTGATCTACCAGCGCGCGGGTATTGTGCTGGCCGATCACAAGCGCGACATGGTGTACAACCGATTGGTGCGACGTCTGCGCCAGCTCGGACTCGATGATTTTGGCCGTTATCTGGCGATGCTGGAGGCCAATCAGAATAACGCCGAGTGGCAGGCCTTTATTAATTCGCTGACCACCAACCTGACGGCGTTTTTCCGTGAGGCGCACCATTTCCCGACCCTGGCGGAACACGCCAAGCGTCGGCAGGGTGAGTATCGCGTCTGGAGTGCGGCGGCATCGACCGGTGAAGAGCCGTATTCGATAGCCATCACCCTGGCCGACACCCTCGGCACCGCGCCGGGACGCTGGAAGGTATTTGCCAGCGATATTGATACCGAAGTGTTGAATAAAGCACAGAGCGGCGTCTATCGCCAGGATGAGCTGAAAACGCTGTCGCAGCAGCAGTTACAGCACTATTTCATGCGCGGAACCGGGCCGCACAGCGGGCTGGTACGTGTGCGTCAGGAACTGGCGAACTATGTGGACTTCTCGCCGGTGAATTTGCTGGATAAAACCTACAACGTCCCGGGGCCATTCGATGCGATTTTTTGTCGCAACGTGATGATCTACTTCGATAAGACGACGCAGCAGGACATTTTGCACCGTTTCGTGCCGCTGCTTAAGCCCGGCGGATTACTGTTTGCCGGACACTCGGAGAACTTCAGCAATCTCGTGCGCGAGTTCAGTCTGCGGGGGCAGACGGTGTACGCGCTGAGTAAGGATAAAGCATGAGTAAAATCAGGGTGTTGTCTGTCGATGATTCGGCGCTGATGCGTCAAATTATGACTGAAATTGTCAACAGCCACAGCGACATGGAAATGGTGGCCACTGCGCCAGATCCGTTGGTTGCCCGGGACTTGATCAAAAAATACAACCCGGATGTGCTGACCCTGGACGTCGAAATGCCGCGCATGGACGGCCTCGACTTTCTGGAAAAACTGATGCGCCTGCGCCCGATGCCGGTGGTGATGGTTTCATCCCTGACCGGGAAAGGCTCAGAGGTGACGTTACGGGCGCTGGAGTTAGGCGCGGTGGATTTTGTCACTAAACCGCAAATTGGCATTCGCGAAGGCATGCTGGCATACAGCGAAATGATTGCCGACAAGGTGAGAGCGGCGGCGCGGGCGCAGCTCAGCGCGCATAAACCGCTGGCGGCGCCAAAAGCACTCAAGGCCGGGCCGATGCTCAGCTCAGAGAAACTGCTGGTGATCGGGGCCTCGACCGGGGGGACCGAGGCGATTCGCCACGTGCTGCAGCCGCTGCCGCTCACCAGCCCAGCCATTTTAATTACTCAGCATATGCCGCCGGGCTTTACCCGATCGTTTGCTGAACGACTGAACAAGCTGTGCCAGATAACGGTGAAAGAAGCCGAAGACGGCGAGCGTGTTTTACCGGGTCACGCCTATATCGCACCCGGTGACAAGCATATGGAGCTGGCGCGTAGCGGGGCCAACTATCAAATCAAAATTCATGACGGGCCGCCGGTTAACCGGCACCGTCCGTCGGTGGATGTGCTGTTTCATTCGGTGGCTAAATTCGCCGGACGAAATGCCGTGGGGGTGATCCTCACCGGCATGGGTAACGACGGAGCCGCCGGAATGTTGGCGATGCATCAGGCGGGAGCCTGGACCATCGCTCAGAACGAAGCAAGTTGTGTGGTGTTCGGCATGCCGCGCGAGGCCATCAATATGGGTGGTGTTAGCGAAGTGGTCGATCTCAGCCAGGTAAGCCAGCAAATGCTGGCGAAAATCAGTGCCGGACAGGCAATACGTATTTAAGAGGAGTGAAGTTAAATGGCGGATAAAGAGCTTAAGTTTCTGGTTGTGGATGACTTTTCCACCATGCGTCGCATTGTGCGTAACCTGCTGAAAGAGCTGGGCTTCAACAACGTTGAAGAAGCAGAAGATGGCGTAGATGCGCTGAATAAACTTCAGGCGGGTGGATTTGGTTTTGTGATTTCAGACTGGAACATGCCAAACATGGACGGACTGGATCTGCTGAAAACCATTCGTGGCGACGGCGCAATGGCGGCATTGCCGGTGCTGATGGTGACGGCGGAAGCGAAGAAAGAGAACATTATCGCCGCCGCACAGGCCGGGGCAAGTGGCTATGTCGTAAAACCGTTTACGGCAGCCATCCTCGAGGAGAAGCTGAACAAAATCTTCGAAAAGCTTGGTATGTGAGGCGATGACCATGACTCAACACCCGATAAAACCGACAGACGAGCATTCCGCGGGCGATATTATCGCCCGGATTGGCAGCCTGACGCGTATGCTGCGCGACAGCCTGCGCGAGCTGGGCCTGGATCAAGCCATTGCCGAAGCGGCCGAAGCGATTCCGGATGCCCGTGATCGTCTGGACTACGTGGTGCAGATGACGGCCCAGGCGGCAGAACGCGCGCTGAACTGCGTCGAGCTGTCTCAGCCGCATCAGAACCAGATGGAGAAAGAGGCCAAAGCGCTTTCTGGCCGCTGGGATCAGTGGTTTGAAAATCCGATTGAGCTGAGCGATGCGCGTGAACTGGTGACCGACACCCGCAGTTATCTGGCGGAGGTGCCGACACACACCAGTTTCACCAACGCCCAACTGCTGGAAATTATGATGGCGCAGGATTTCCAGGATTTAACCGGGCAGGTTATCAAGCGGATGATGGATGTAATCCAGGAAATTGAGCGTCAGCTGTTGATGGTGCTGCTGGAGAATATGCCGGATGCCTCGACCCGTCAGAAGCGTGAGAACGACAGCTTGCTTAACGGCCCGCAGGTGGACACCAGCAAAGCTGGCGTGGTCGCCAGCCAGGATCAGGTCGATGATTTACTCGATAGCTTAGGATTCTGATTAAAGAATGGCCCATAACGGGCCATTCTCTTTTTAGGCGTTCTAGCGTAAATCCATCTTGATGGTCACGTTGCCTTCGAATTTCCCCGGCTCCGGTTTTTTGTTGGTGGTACTGACCGGGGCAGCCTTCAGGTGGATGCTGCCGTTGCCGTCGCTGTCCAGCGGCACGTCAAAATCTACCGTTCCATCCATAATGACACTGTTGCTGTTTTCATCAAACATGCGCACGCCAAGGTCATCTCTGTCGAGCATTTTAGCGATTAACCGACTGTCCGTGTCGCTCACACCCTGATCGGCGGTGAGCGATAAGCGTATCTTGCTGCTATTGCTGACCGCGGGTGCATCGCAGTGATAATCAATGTCGACGTTTTTCAGGGTATATCCGGCAGGCGGCTTACCCTGAGCGGTGAATTGTGAACTGATGATATTGCCCATTTCCACTTCAATGGTGCTACCGGCATTTATTGTGCAGCTAAGCGGGGCCGTGATGGAGCCGCCGAGGGAGATGGTTGATACCGGGGTGGCATTCGAAGAATTACAACCGGTGCCTGTGCCAAAAGAGAGGCAGGCAAAGTTCTGTACAACCGGAGTGATGGGTATAATCTCTTCACCAAGAATCTGCTTTTTAATGTATAGCTTCATAATAATCACGTTCCAGCGAAACTGACGTTTGTTAGTGACACCACCCTCCGGACGGCTACTATCACTACACACGCTTGCAGAGTCTTCCCTGGATGTAAAGGTTTCTATTGTGCTGGGTCTATTGCTTGGGCTGGTGGGATATTGATTAATTTTGAGTTCTTCCAAACCGTTGCCATCTGGTGCATTTATAGCATCATTGTACCCAGAAACATCGACATCAATTCTTTCGGTTAAATAACCGAATCCGCTAACGCCTGCAGGTAATGGACTACCCGCCGCACTGAGTTCTGCTATCGGGGTGCTTGATTTCAGGCTTTTCGGACAATCACAATTAGCTTCTATGGTGGTGAGCTCTCCAATCAAATGCTCGTGATGATCCACTACTTCACCCGTACTGTTCTCGTTAGCGGGTAACTCATAATGGTAATCAATGGTATAAGGTGTCGGCCCGGCAAAGCAGTTTTGCAGGATGGTAGCCGCAGCCATTGCACAACCTCCAGGGAAAACGATACACCCGGCAAAAAGACAGGAAAGAGCGGATTTATTTAACATGATTTTCGACCTGCTGACATAAGGCATTGAGCGTACGGATGCCTGTTGGATTAGTGGGCACATCGGCCGCATCAACGTTTATACGTATGGCGCACTGTTGTTCAGGTGTGCCTCCCCATTTAATGGTCAACCGGCTGTTTTCTCCCATGCCTGAGAGATAAAGCGTGCTGGTGTCATCAACAATACCGGTCACACCCGTGATGTCATCACTGGCAATCGCCCCAAATGGTACCGGGCGGTTTCCTGCGCGTACGAGGTTGATCAATACCCGATAACCAATATGCGTCTCCAGAGTGGCGGCAACCGCCGCACTGCGACTCGGGATCGCTGTAATGGCGGTGTCTACCGGATCGACATCCTCTGGCAAGCTGGTGGTGTCCACCCGAATATTGTTGACTTGATACGGGCTGAGTGACGGGATAATAGCGTTGCCAAATACGTCAGTCGTGATCCCGCGTTCATTCTGGAAGCGAATGCCCGAGGCTCCTTTGGCATTGATAATGGCAAACGTATCCCCCAGCGGCTGCGATAGGGTTATACCGTGCGGGTGTGCGACAATAGCACCACTCGCGCCGTAGCTGAGCTGTTGGGAATCGTCAGAAGAGGTGTAATAGCCCGTATTGAAATTGGCATACTGCGACCGGTAGCTAGCGTAAACGCTACTACTGGTGTCACCATCATGATTGCTGCGGCTCTGTTGTAAGGAATAGCTCAGCCGTTGATCGTCCAGCAGCGTGCCGTTTAAGCCCAGGTTCTGGCGGGTGTCGCCATTTTTACTATTGCTAATGTTGTAGCTGGCCCAACTATTCGGCAGCCACCGACTGAGTGGTATGCTGACGCCGAAAGAGAGCATCTGGTCACTGTCACTGTCGTCCATTTTGCTGTACGAGTAAGACAAGTGATAGCTTGCGCCATTAATTGTGCGGTTGATGCCTGCCGACAGGCTGCGTTCTTTCTGCCTGGTGTCCCAGTAATCCTGCTGATAGCCGCTTAAATAGAGGCTGCTGCCCAGCACATTCTGGCTAATGCTGACCTGCCAGCGGTTGTGCTTGTTGTAGCGGAACTGCCAGTCGTCTTCGTCGGCATCATAGCGTTGGTTCGCGTCGGCAAAGCTGTAATAGCCCTCGGATGAGTAGCGATAGCCCGCGAGACTGAAGTTGGTATCGGTACTGTCGATTTTCCCGGTGTATTGGAGACGCAGGGATTTGCCGGTACTGCTTTCGTCGTTATCCAGACGGGCGCGCGCCACGGTGATATCTGCAGAAATTGAGCCCAGAGTCCCTAAGGCTATCCCGCTGCCCACGTTGGCGGCGAGGTAGTCCTCCGAGGTGGTGATGCCCCCGTACAGCGTAGCAACGTTGTTCAGCCCGTAGACGATACTGCCCTGGGCGAACAGCGGCTCGTTAGCGTTGGTGTCGCCATCTGCACGATAACGGGCGACGGTAGCTTCATATTTCATCTGGCCAGGGCGCAGCATAAGCCCAAGGCTGGAATAAGGCTGTGTAAATTTATGCTCGGTGCCATCGGCCTCTTTGATAGTCACTTCCAGATCGCCGCTGTTGGTGGTCGAGTACAGATCTTTAATCTCAAAAGCCCCGGGTGCGACGTTGGCCTGGTAAATGAGGTAACCATTCTGTCGAATTGAAATCTCGGCGTTACTGGTTGCCATCCCGCGAATAATGGGGGCAAAACCACGCTGGCTGTAGGGGAGCATCTCTTCGTCAGTAGCCAGATTCACCCCTTTGTACTGAACGCTGTCAAAAACATCACCTCGGGTGCTGCTTTCCCCGGCGGTAAACTGCGCCTTGAGGATATCGATATCGTGCGCAATCCAGGTATTAATGGTCTGCCACGTATTTGAGTCTGTGGTTTTACTCCAGGTGGAGTAATTGCGTAAGCGCCAGCCACCGAGGTTTGCGCCGCTGCGCAGGTTCAGGTACTGGTTGTTTTCGGTACTATCATCGCTCTCGGTTTGCTGCGAGCCTGAAAAAGAGTAATCAGCAAAGGCGGTGGGTACGCCATCATCCCAACGAGAAGGATCTATGGTATCGCGGGCTAAGGTGTCGATGGCAGCCTGCGGCATACTGATCTGCAACGTCATGCTGTTAAAATCGAAACTGGCCGAGGCGTCGGGAATCGCCTCACCCAGTGAGGAGGTTAAAGGCGTATTGCCCGGTTGTTGTACAAGGCTCGGAAATGCGTCGACCCTGATCCCCCATTTTCGCAGCAGGTCTGGTGTAAGTTCTGGGACCAATACGCCATCTGGACCACTAATGTAGCTGATGCGGGTCTCTTCCAGTTTTTGCTGATTCAGCATAATAATGGAGGAGTAAGTCCCCGGCAGCTGCACATTGCTCTTTGAAAACAAGGAAAGGTCAATGTCCGGCTGTGACGGCCCATCCCCTTCCAGTGAAGAGGGCGAAAAATAGTAGTCGCGGGCGATGACGTCGAACGCAGGTAAAAGAAACACTCCCGCAATGAGACAGCTCAGGGGGGAAAGCGCTACGGGCACCTTAAGAGGTAAAGGATAGCGTATGTCCATCATACCTTTCGTTATCCTTCATTCAGTGCGGAGGAGTATTTTTCACCGGCATTACCGTAATCGGTAATGCAGCGCCAGCTCACATTTTGCCCGTTGGCTGACGTTGGTAACGGAATAAGTACACTGCTTTTAGGTGCGACCATATCGGCTTTTTTTACCGCCACGCTATCGAGATGCACGTTATCGAAGATGCTGTAGAAGTTGCCATTATTGGTGACCTGCAGGGCTGTACCCTGACGGCTAAACCGCAATTTTTGGCAGGTTTCAGTGGTTGTTCCTGTTAATCCCTTCGGTCGCCAGAACATCTTCATACGGGTCTTGTAGATAAGACGCAGGACATTTTTGTCATCATCTTCTTTGGCGACGGCGGGAATTGTGCGAATGTTTATCCAGAACAGCGATTCTCTGTCGATGGGAAGCGTGGCTCCAGACCAGGCAATACGCAGACTTTGTTCTTTTTGTGGATCGAGTCTGAACAACGGAGGCGTCACAATAAACGGGCCACGCGTTTTACCATCGCCGGTGTCTGTCCACGTCTGAATCAGCCAAGGGAGTTCTTTTTCTTGATTAATCAGTGGGAGCGCGACTTCCTTTTTATCTGCATTATAAATAATGCGGGTTCGTCCTACCTGAATGCCTGCCGCATGGCTGACTGACAGAAATAAGAGTGAAACGCACATCGCACCGGGTACAAAAATACGCATGTTAGGGTTTCCTCTGATAAATCGATAGTAATTGACATAATGAAAAATAAACCAGGTGTAGCCTGGTTTATCATATGGATATTTCGTTTATTTATAGATCGTATTGATGCTATGTCTGCGAAATATAGATATCAGCGATATACAATATTGACCGTCATATCGGCATCTGCCGGCCCTGCGGTAACGGGTGTGGCGAAAGCTTTATAACGAGCATTAAATTTTGCCGTCATAACATCGGTGATCACCGATGGCAGATCAATTTCGACCTGCTCATCACTGCCATCAAATGCCAAATCAATACCAGATGACCCTTCCTCATCAACCCAATCGACAGCGATCCCTACACCCGTTGCGGCTGTATCACCAGCCGTGGTGATGGCACTGACATCAAGCAGAGAGGAAGACCCGGTGAGTGCTGTGGCGCCGGTAAAAGAAAGATGAACGTTTGCCAGGCCATCGCTGGATAAAGGACAGTGGGCAAGTTTGATTGTGAACGGGACAAGCTCTGATTCATCTCCGGGAGCTTTGAAAAGAGAGGTTGTATACGTTCCTAAACGAACGGTGCTATCGCTGCCGTTGTCGCCTTCAATCTCGCAGCTTGGCTCAATGATTTCGCCCGTAAAATGGATGATGCCCGCATTCTCTTCTGCGGCATAGAGGTTATGGCTGCTCAGCGCTAATAATGAGGATAATACTATCGCTGATTTAGATATCATATTCATAGAAATCCTTTTGTACGAAAAATCATAAGGCATATAGATAAACCGCCGCCAGTATAGGTCGAGAACTTTATTTTGCACACTAAATAACACTATTAAATAAACTTAATGGCTTGTTGTTGAATGCGAAATGCAATATTAATTACATACGGGTAATTTATTTAATGAATGATTGGGTGTTTTTTCAACATTAAAAAAGGGGGGGTTAAATAAATTGTAAATGAAAACCACTCCCAAAATATATTAACTGTTAAGTTATTGCTCCGCGGAAAATATTATCTTCTTCATTTTTGGTGATAAAAAGTCCGAAAAAAGACAAACCGCATAAAGAGCCTTGAACAAAGGCAAACCGCCTAAAAAGCTGCGAATCGAGCGGCTTTTCCAGCCATTGGTTGATGGGGGCTCTGGCATGATGGCAGCACTCACCGTACCCGGGCAGGCAACGTGGCAGACGAAAGCGATAACGACGACAAAACAGAAGCCCCCACACCCCAACGACTCGAAAAAGCGCGAGAAGACGGGCAGATCCCGCGATCGCGCGAGCTGACGTCGTTCCTGATTTTACTGGTTGGCGTGTGTGTGCTGTGGTTTGGCGGCGAATCGCTGGCACGTCGGCTGGCGAGTTTATTGTCGTCCGGGCTGCATTTCGACCACAGTATTGTCAACGACCCAAACCTTATCCTCGGGCAAATCATCCTGCTCATCAAACAGGCCATGCTGGCACTGCTGCCGCTGATTGTCGGGGTGGTGGCGGTGGCGATTCTTGGCCCGGTGATGCTGGGTGGGCTGGTGTTCAGCCCGAAATCGCTGGCCTTTAAATTTGACAAGCTCAACCCGTTACCGGGGATTGGGCGCATGTTCTCCGCGCAGTCGGCGGCGGAACTGGTGAAGGCGGTCCTCAAATCAGTACTGGTCGGCTGCGTGGCCGGGATATTTGTCTGGGTACACTGGCCGGACATGATGCGGTTGATCAGTGAATCACCGATGACCGCGATGGGCAACGCCCTCAATTTGGTTGGGCTGTGCGCTTTACTGGTCGCACTGGGCGTCATTCCGATGGTCGGTTTCGATGTCTTCTTCCAGATTTACAGCCACATCAAAAAACTGCGTATGTCCCGCCAGGATATACGGGATGAATTCAAGCAAAGCGAAGGCGATCCGCACGTGAAAGGGCGTATTCGTCAGATGCAACGTGCCGCTGCGCGTCGTCGAATGATGGCCGATGTACCGAAAGCCGATGTCATTGTGACTAACCCAACGCATTACGCGGTCGCGTTAAAGTATGAAGAAAACAAAATGAGTGCGCCAAAGGTAGTGGCGAAGGGCGCCGGCCTCGTGGCGCTGCGTATCCGTGAACTGGGTGAAGAAAACCGTATCCCGGTTTTGCAGGCACCGCCGCTGGCACGTGCGCTGTATCGTCATGCTGAAATTGGTCAACAGATCCCCGGCACGCTGTACGCGGCCGTGGCTGAAGTGCTGGCCTGGGTCTGGCAGCTTAAACGCTGGCGCCTGGCGGGCGGCACGCCACCGAAGAAACCTGATAATTTGCCGGTGCCTGAAGCACTGGATTTTTTGAACGAGAATGACACCGATGGCTAATTTAGTCGCAATGCTGCGTCTACCTGTAAACTTTAAATCGACCCAGTGGCAGGTGCTTGCCGGGCCAGTGCTTATCCTGCTTATTCTGTCGATGATGGTCCTGCCATTGCCGGCCTTCGTCCTCGATCTGCTGTTTACCTTTAATATCGCGCTGTCAATCATGGTATTGCTGGTGGCGATGTTCACCCAACGTACCCTGGAATTCGCCGCCTTCCCGACCATTCTACTGTTCACGACGCTGCTGCGCCTGGCGCTGAACGTGGCATCAACCCGCATTATCTTAATGGAAGGGCATACTGGCGGCGCGGCGGCGGGGAAAGTGGTTGAGGCCTTTGGTCACTTCCTGGTAGGCGGCAATTTTGCCATCGGTATCGTGGTGTTTATCATCCTCGTTATCATCAACTTCATGGTTATCACCAAAGGTGCCGGACGTATCGCCGAAGTGGGCGCGCGTTTTGTGCTCGACGGGATGCCTGGTAAACAAATGGCAATCGACGCTGACCTCAACGCTGGGTTGATTGGTGAAGAAGATGCCAAACGCCGCCGCTCGGAGGTCACTCAGGAAGCTGATTTCTACGGCTCTATGGACGGTGCGAGTAAGTTCGTTCGCGGTGATGCCGTGGCCGGTATTCTGATCATGGTGATTAACGTCATTGGCGGTCTGTTGGTGGGCGTGCTGCAACACGGGTTGTCGCTCGATAAAGCCGCCGAATCCTACACCTTGCTGACCATCGGTGATGGTCTGGTGGCACAGATCCCCGCCCTGGTGATTTCAACCGCGGCGGGCGTGATTGTGACCCGTGTGGCCACCGATCAGGACGTTGGCGAGCAGATGGTCGGCCAGCTGTTCAGCAACCCTCGGGTGATGATGCTTAGCGCGGCGGTGCTTGGCCTACTGGGCCTGGTGCCGGGAATGCCGAACTTCGTGTTCCTGCTGTTTACCGCCGCATTGCTGGGCCTGGCCTGGTGGCTGCGCGGCCGTGAGCAACAGGCACCAGCAGAAGCCGCGCCGGTGCGCACCCAGGAAAATCCCCAGGCCATAGAAGCCACCTGGAACGATGTACAGCTTGAAGATACGTTGGGCATGGAGGTTGGCTATCGCCTGATCCCGATGGTGGATTCTCAGCAAGATGGTGAGCTGTTAGGGCGCATCCGCTCCATCCGCAAGAAATTTGCCCAGGAGATGGGCTTCCTGCCGCCAGTGGTACACATCCGCGACAACATGGATTTACCGCCCGCACGCTATCGCATCCTGCTTAAAGGCGTAGATATCGGCAGCGGAGATGCCTATCCGGGGCGCTGGCTGGCGATAAACCCTGGCACCGCAGCGGGTACGCTGCCGGGTGAGCCAACGGTCGATCCGGCGTTTGGCCTGGCCGCTATCTGGATTGAAAGTGCGCTGAAAGAGCAGGCCCAAATTCAGGGCTTTACCGTGGTTGAAGCGAGTACCGTGGTCGCCACGCATCTTAATCATCTGATTAGCCTGCATTCTGCGGAGCTGTTTGGACGTCAGGAGGCGCAGCAGCTGCTTGACCGCGTGACTCAGGAGATGCCGAAGCTGACCGAAGATCTGGTGCCGGGAGTGGTGAATCTGACCACGCTGCACAAAGTACTGCAAAATCTGCTGGATGAAAAAGTGCCTATCCGCGATATGCGCACTATTCTGGAAACCCTGGCGGAACATGCCCCGGTACAAACCGATCCGCATGAGCTCACCAACGTGGTGCGGGTGGCGCTGGGCCGGGCGATCACGCAGCAATGGTTCCCGGGCAACGGTGAAGTGCAGGTGATTGGTCTGGATACTCCGCTGGAACGTTTACTGCTTCAGGCGTTACAAAACGGCGGCGGTCTGGAGCCGGGGCTGGCCGACCGACTTCTGGCGCAAACCCAGGAGGCCTTGGCACGTCAGGAAATGCTCGGCGCACCACCGGTGCTGCTGGTGAACCATGCGCTACGCCCGCTGCTGTCACGCTTCCTGCGCCGTAATCTGCCACAGCTGGTCGTGCTGTCGAATCTTGAACTGTCCGACAATCGCCAGATTCGGATGACCGCCACGATTGGAGGCAAGTAATGCGCCGTCTATTACTGGTGATGCTGTTGCCTCTGGGTGTTCATGCCGCAGGGGAGGGCGCCTGGCAGGCCAGCAGCCGGGGCGTGATGCTCAGCCATCGGGGAGAATCGATGTCCTCTCCGCCGCTGGTGTCGTCCCAACCGGCCAGCGGACGGGTGACGATGATTGCCTGGCGTTACACGTTGATTGGCCCGACGCCTGCCGGTCTACGGGTGCGCCTGTGCTCGCAAACCCGCTGTGTGGAACTGGATGGACAGAGCGGCAATACATGGGGATTACAGAATATCCCCGCCTCAGAGCCGTTGCGTTTTGTCTGGGAAGTGCCGGGCGGCGGGCGTCTGATCCCGGCGCTCAACGTGCAGAGTAATCAGGTTATCGTCAACTACCGCTAACATCCTTCCCCTGCTGGTTTTCTGCTGGCAGGGTCGCAATTTTGACCTCATCTTTTGAATCAATCAAAACGTTGTTTTATAAATCAGTGAAGCACGTACTCTGAGTCTTTGCATTTTTGCCATTCCGGGAGCACAACTGGCAAAAACGAAAAGGTTTACCCGTTGGCATCGCTCTACTGTAGCCGTGTAAGGACATCCTCAGCACTACTGGGGCAGGTTTTTCCTGATAAAACACGGGATTTACGGAATATGAAAACACGTAAAATCGGCTTAGCAAATTATCTTGCCTACGGCTCGGGGGATTTTCTCGGCGCAGGTACGACCGCGTTGACTGCCGCATGGCTTTTATACTTTTACACAACCTTCTGTGGGCTTTCGCCTATTGAAGCCACCTTTATCTTCGCTGCGGCGAGGGTGGCTGATGCCGTTGTCAGCCCGCTAATGGGCTTCCTGACGGACAACTTCGGTTCGACCTGGCTTGGCAAACGCTTTGGCCGACGGAAATTCTTCATCATGCTCGGGATCCCCTGCGTGTTCAGCTACTCCTTCATGTGGGTAGGGGATATGGGATTCTGGTATTACCTGTTGACCTATCTGCTGTTTGATATCGTCTACACCATGATTCTGGTGCCGTACGAAACGCTGGTCCCGGAAATGACCGACGATTTCAAACAGAAAACCAAATTCTCCGGGGCGCGTATCGCGATGGCGCAGATGTCGGCGATTCTGGCATCGTTCCTGCCTGGGGTATTGCTGACCCATTTCGGCAAGGACAACGCGGTCTCCTTCTTCTACGCAAGTCTGGTGTTCTCGGTCCTGTGTGCACTGATGCTGACCTTTGTCTGGTTCTTCACCTGGGAACGTCCGCGTGAAAACTGGAGCGAAGCGGCGCTGCGTGCAGAGGAAGAGAAGAAACAGCTGACGCTGGGGCAAAGCCTTAATCGCCTGATTATCGAGCTCAGCTCGACGCTGCGGATCAAGATTTTCCGCCAGCATTTAGGTATGTACCTCGGGGGCTATATTGCTCAGGACGTATTCAACGCGGTGTTCACCTATTACGTGGTGTTCGTGCTGATGCAGGAGGCGTCTTACGCCTCCAACCTGATGGGCACTATGGCGATATTCCAGTTCATCGCCGTGATCGCGATGATGCCGTTGTGCATTCGCTTTGGACCTGCGCCGTCATACCGGATCGTAGTGGTGCTGTTTGGTCTGAGTTCAATATCCTATGCCGTCCTGTACTACGCGGGCTTAAGCGATATCTGGAGCCTGATGTTGTTGCTCTCTGCGGTGGCAGGGCTTGGACGCGGCGGTATCAACTATGTGCCGTGGAATACCTATACCTACATTGCTGATGTGGATGAAGTCATTACTGGACAGCGCCGGGAAGGGATTTTCGCCGGGATCATGACCCTGACCCGCAAAGCCTCTCAGGCTGGTGCGGTAATGCTGGTCGGGATAATCATGCAGATGTCCGGCTTTGTCTCCGGGCAGAAAGTTCAGCCGCCGGAAGTCAGCCATACCATTCTGCTTATTCTCAGCGTGGGCACCATTTTGGTATTGGCCTGTGGGTTCCTGGTTTCGCTGCGCTTCAAGCTCAATCTGCACACTCACAGCATCCTGCGTGAAGAGACCGCAAAAATGCGCGCCTCAGGACATGCGTTTGCCGAAGCCACCACCCCAGAGGCGAAAGCCA
This sequence comes from Scandinavium sp. M-37, assembly GCF_043558715.1. Taxonomy (NCBI): domain Bacteria; kingdom Pseudomonadati; phylum Pseudomonadota; class Gammaproteobacteria; order Enterobacterales; family Enterobacteriaceae; genus Scandinavium; species Scandinavium sp. M-37. Next base: position 148,608 of record NZ_JBIGIN010000003.1, on the reverse strand, counting down.
CCGTTGAAATGCTGGCCGGTATGCCATTTGAGACGCTGTGGGGTAACAACAATATCGGTTATCTGAATCGCAATAAGCCAGCGGCACCGTCGCTGAAGCAAGATGCACCACTGAATTCGACGTATAACGGAGGTTTGTGAAATGAAAGTCTGGCCTGTCAAACATAGCCCATTACTGTGTCAACCTGAACGGTTCATTGCCCGGGACGAACTGAAGGCGCTGATCCAGAAAGTGACGCACAATATGGTCAATATCAAGGATGAGAGCGGTGAGTTTCTGCTGCGCCTCGACGACGGGCGCGTGATTGACACCAAAGGATGGGCGGGCTGGGAGTGGACGCACGGTGTGGGGCTGTACGGCATTCATCAGTATTTTCAGCAAACCGGCGATGCGCAGATGCGTGACATCATCGACAGCTGGTTTGCTGACCGCTTTGCCGAAGGGGCGACCACCAAAAACGTCAATACCATGGCGCCGTTCCTGACTCTGGCGTACCGTTACGAAGAGACGAAAAACCCGCAGTATTTGCCGTGGCTGGAAAGCTGGGCGGAATGGGCGATGCATGACATGCCGCGCACGGAACATGGCGGGATGCAGCACATCACTCTGGCGGAGGAAAACCATCAGCAAATGTGGGATGACACGCTGATGATGACCGTGCTGCCGCTGGCTAAAATTGGTAAATTGCTCAATCGCCCTGAATACGTTGATGAAGCGGTTTATCAGTTCCTGCTGCACGTGCAAAACCTGATGGACCGCCAGACCGGGCTGTGGTTCCACGGCTGGAATTACGAAGGCAACCACAACTTTGCCAATGCCCGCTGGGCGCGCGGCAACAGCTGGTTGACCATCGTTATTCCTGATTTCCTCGAGCTGGTGGATTTGCCGGAAAACAACGCCGTGCGTCGCTATCTGGTGCAGGTGCTGAATGCGCAAATCGCCGCGCTGGCGAAATGTCAGGATGACAGCGGCCTGTGGCACACCTTGCTTGACGATCCGCACTCTTATCTGGAAGCGTCGGCCACCGCCGGGTTTGCCTATGGCATTCTCAAAGCGGTACGCAAACGCTATGTGTCAGCGGACTACGCTGAGGTGGCGGAAAAAGCGATTCGCGGTATTGTGGCTAATATCTCGCCGGAAGGGGAGCTGCTGCAAACCTCATTCGGTACTGGAATGGGCAGCAATCTGGAGTTCTACCGCCAGATCCCGCTGACCTCAATGCCGTACGGTCAGGCGATGGCGATTTTGTGCCTCGGAGAATATCTGCGCATTTATCTGTAAGTCGAAAGACCTGTCCACTAGGACAGGTCTCACTTCGTGGATAGCTTCTAAAAATAAGAAGTATTGCCCCGCATAATTCATTATGCTCCGTACTCTCGCTTGCCCCCCACCAGGAAAATCCCTTGTCCATTTCGCCCACGTCCCGCATCGCTGCCAGCAGTGTGGTGGAGTCCGGGGCTGTTATCGGTGCGTTCGTCAGCATCGGCCCGTTTTGTGTTATTTCCGCAGGTGTTGTCATCGGTGAAGGCACCCAGGTCGGGGCCTGTTCGGTGATTACGGGCCTAACGACCATAGGCCGCGACAATATCTTTGGTCAGTATTCTTCCATTGGTGACGTCAATCAGGACCTGAAATACGCCAACGAGCCCACCACGCTGGTGATCGGCGACCGCAATCATATCAGTAAAAATGCCACCATTCATCGCGGCACGGTGCAGGGACTCAGTTCGACGATCGTTGGCGATGACAATCGCTTTCACAGTAGCGTGCATATAGGTCACGACTGTGTGGTGGGTAACAGGACAAGGATTGGCGATAACAGCGGTTTGGCTGGGCACGTTGAACTTAATGACGATGCGCAGGTAGGCTTTATGTGTGCCATTCATCAGTTCTGTGTTTTAGGCAGTGGTGCGCGGATCCTCGATCAGGCCGGTGTTGTTCAGGATGTGCCACCCTTCGTGATGGCCGGAGGCAATCATGCGAAACCGATGGGCGTTAATGTAGAGTCGAATGTGTTTCAGGCACTTAACGCAGTGCAGCAGAATCTTATTCATGAACTGTATCAGCGTTTATACCATCAGGCGCTGGCCATTGATGACGTCAAAAGCGCGTTACAAATGTGGGGAAGTGATTTACCTGTGGCCGCGCTTTATGCGCGATTCTTTTCGCGTTCGCGGCGGGGAATTGTTCGCTAATTCGATTGAAACAAGGCTCGCCACCGGGCGTGACGAGCCGTTTGCGATTACATCCGTTCTACGGTTTCAATACCCAGCGTATCCAGACCCAGCTTAAGCGTTTTCGAGGTCAGTAGCGCCAGTTTCAGACGGCTGTTACGAATCTCTTCACTGTCAGCGGTGAGGATAGGGCAGTGCTCGTAGAAGCCAGAGAACAGGCCTGCAAGGTCATACAGGTAAGCACACATCACATGTGGCGTTCCTTCCCGAGCGACCACGTTCAGGGTCTCTTCAAATTGCAGCAGACGTGCCGCCAACTGGGCTTCACGATCTTCGTTAATCACCACCGGGGCGTTAACGATAGCGTTCTCATCGAGGTCGGCTTTACGGAACACTGACAGCACGCGGGTGTACGCATACTGCATATACGGCGCGGTGTTGCCTTCGAACGCCAGCATGTTGTCCCAGTCGAAGACGTAGTCGGTGGTGCGGTTTTTAGAGAGGTCCGCGTATTTCACCGCGCCAATACCGACGGTGTTAGCCAGTTTTTCCAGCTCGTCCGCTGGCATATCTGGGTTCTTTTCCGCCACCAGGCGACGGGCGCGTTCCAGCGCTTCGTCCAGCAGATCGGCCAGTTTAACGGTGCCACCGGCGCGGGTTTTGAACGGCTTGCCGTCTTTACCCAGCATCATGCCAAACATGTGATGTTCCAGCGGTACGGAATCCGGCACATATCCCGCTTTACGCACGATGGTCCACGCCTGCATCAGGTGCTGATGCTGACGGGAATCGATGTAGTAGAGCACGCGGTCAGCATGGAGGGTTTCGTACCGGTATTTCGCGCAGGCGATATCGGTAGTGGTGTAAAGATAGCCGCCATCCTTTTTCTGGATAATGACGCCCATCGGGTCGCCTTCCTTGTTTTTGTACTCATCAAGGAACACCACGGTCGCGCCTTCGCTTTCAGTCGCCAGACCTTTGGCTTTCAGGTCTGCCACGATGCCCGGCAGCATCGGGTTATACAGGCTCTCACCCATCACATCGTCGCGAGTCAGGGTCACGTTCAGACGGTTGTAGGTTATCTGGTTCTGCGCCATGGTGATGTCGACCAGCTTGCGCCACATCTCCAGGAAGTACGCGTCACCGCCCTGCAGTTTGACCACATAGCTGCGCGCCCGCTCGGCGAAGGCTTCGTCTTCGTCGTAATGCTGCTTCGCCTGGCGATAGAAGCCTTCGAGGTCAGCCAGCGCCATTTCCCCGGCGTTTTCCTGCTGCTGTTTTTCCAGATAGGCAATCAGCATCCCGAACTGGGTGCCCCAGTCGCCGACGTGGTTTGCCCGGATAACGTTATGACCAAGGAACTCCAGGGTACGCACCGCGGCATCACCGATAATGGTGGAGCGCAGGTGGCCGACGTGCATCTCTTTCGCGACGTTTGGCGCGGAGTAGTCGACAACCACGGTCTGCGCTTCAGGTTGCGCCACGCCGAGACGGTCAGATTTCAGTGCATCGTTCACACCCTGCGCCAGAAACGCCGGATCGAGGAAGATGTTGATAAAGCCTGGGCCGGCGATTTCGACTTTATTCGCGATGCCGTCGAGGCTCAGATGAGACAGAACCTGCTCTGCAAGTTGTCGCGGCGCCATGCCCAGTTTTTTTGCAACTGCCATCACGCCGTTGGCCTGATAGTCACCAAACTGTACTTTTGCTGACTGACGAACCTGCGGTTCGCAATCGACAGGAGCACCTGCCGCAATCAGTGCCTGACTGACTTTTTCTGAGAGAAGAGCCTGAATATTCACCGGAATACCTTACGTTAATGGCGCTGCGCGGTTGCCAGGGCAACGCCGAAATGAGAACAAATTAAGCCAGCCAGTATACTGCATTTGCACCGGGTCGTCAGCCCTGCAACGGCGCGTTAATCAGCAGTTGGTTGCGGCGTGCCAACAGGGTAAATTAGCGGCCAGCAAAAACAGGACCGAGGGCGAAAAAGTGAACTGGAAAACCAACCAAGCATTACAGGATATCGTGGCAGATTTGCCGCGTTTCACGCAGGCGTTAACTGAACTGGCTGACCGCCTGGGTCTGGACATCGCCCCTCTTGATGCTGACCATATTTCACTGCGCTGCCATCAGAATGCCACCGCAGAGCGCTGGCGCAAGGGCTTCGAGCAGTGCGGTGAGTTGCTCTCCGAGAACATCATCAACGGGCGGCCCATTTGCCTGTTCAAACTGCGCGAACCGGTGAGCGTCGCACACTGGCAGTTCAGCGTGGTGGAATTACCGTGGCCGGGTGAAAAACGCTACCCGCACGAGGGCTGGGAACATATTGAAATCGTGCTGCCGGGCGAGACGGAGACGCTGAGTGCCCGCGCGCTGGCGCTATTATCCGATGACGGTTTGAGCCAGCCGGGTATTTTCTTCAAAACCAGTTCGCCAAAGGGCGAGCGTGAACGATTGCCAAACCCGACCCTCGCGGTTACGGATGGCAAAGTGACCATCAAATTCCATCCCTGGACCCTTGAAGAAATTGTGGCGAGTGAAGCAGACGACACAACAATGTGAGCTTGCCCGGGATTCGATTTTTACGACTGTGTCATCATGCTGCACCGAACGAAAAGGAGAAAGTAATGGCTTTGCTGGAAGTGTGCTGTTACAGCATGGAATGTGCGCGAGAAGCGCAGGAAAAAGGTGCCGACCGAATTGAGTTGTGTGCCGCGCCGCTGGAAGGCGGCTTAACGCCTTCCGTTGGTGTGCTGAAATCTGCTCGTCAGCAGGTGAGTATCCCGGTGCATCCGATTATCCGCCCGCGCGGTGGGGATTTTTGTTACACCGACGGCGAGTTTGCGGCGATGCTCGACGATGTTCACACCGTACGTGAGCTGGGCTTTCCGGGGCTAGTCATCGGTATCCTCGACGCCGACGGCAAAGTTGATATGCCGCGGATGCGCCAGGTGATGACTGCGGCCGGTTCGCTGGCAGTGACCTTCCATCGGGCATTTGATATGTGCGCCGATCCCCTTCAGGCGTTTGATAACCTTGCTGAACTTGGCGTGGCGCGCATTCTTACCTCCGGCCAGCAACAAACGGCGGAGAAAGGACTTTCACTTCTTCGGGAACTAATTTGCCGCCGCGATGCTCCAATCATTATGGCCGGTGCAGGCGTGCGGGCGAACAATCTGGCGTTGTTTCTTGATGCGGGGATAAAAGAGCTTCACAGCTCTGCCGGACAATGGGTGCCGTCGGTGATGCAATACCGAAACCCGGGTCTGTCGATGTCCACTGACCCGACGGCAGATGAATACTCACGATACGCCGTGAATGGCGAATCGGTAGCGGAGATGAAGGCGATCGTTAACCGTTACAGTTAAGTGATTTTTACCGTGCATCATATCGCCCAATGTGATGCGTATTTGTACCAGGCCCCTGCCTTTTAAACAGGGGCCTCTTTTTTTCGCCGTCATATTTTGAGCTACAGCTGTGTTGGCTGCCTCGCTCACCCCAGTCACTTACTGGTGTAAGCTCCCGGGGATTCGCTGCGTTGCCGCCTTACTGTAACTCAAAATATTTAGGCGAAACGGTGCTGAGTAACCAACGGTCTTACGGTTTTTTTGCGATAATCACTGCACGCAGTGGGGCAGGGTAGCCTTCGATGGTTTTACTGCTGTCGTTCGGGTCGAGGAACTCGGCCAGCGATTCGGTGGTCATCCACTCGGTGCGGCGCTGTTCTTCGGTGCTGGTCACGTTCATGTCGACAATGCGCACGTCAACGAACCCGCATTTTTCCAGCCACTGCTTAAGGGCAGGAGCGGACGGGATAAAGTACACATTACGCATTTGCGCATAGCGATCGCCTGGCACCAGAACCGTGTTCTCATCGCCTTCTACCACCAATGTTTCCAGCACTAACTCGCCTTCGCTGACCAACTGATCTTTTAACTGCCAGAGGTGTTCCAACGGTGAACGGCGATGGTAGAGCACGCCCATCGAAAACACGGTGTCGAATGCGTTGAGCACCGGCATTTGTTCTATGCCGAGTGGCAGCAGATGCGCCCGCTGATCGTTGCCGAGCAGTTTGCGCACCGCTTCAAATTGGCACAGGAACAGCTGTGTCGGGTCTATGCCAACCGCCAGCTTCGCGCCCGCACCAATCATGCGCCACATGTGATAACCACTGCCGCAGCCGACATCGAGAATGGTACGACCGGTCAAATCGGACAGATGCGGCAGGACACGATCCCATTTCCAGTCGGAGCGCCACTCGGTATCGATGTTTACGCCATACAGCGAAAATGGCCCTTTGCGCCACGGCATCAGGTTACGCAACAGCTTGTCGATGCGGGTGGTCGGGCCTTCGCCCAGCGGTTCTTCGCTCTCAGCGGTCACACTGTGGAGCAGATCAAGCTTCCACGGCTGCAGTTCCGGCATGAATTCGACCGCGCGCGACCACTGTTTAAACTGACCGTGCAGGGCTTCACGCTGCCAGGCACCAATTTGAGCTGGCAGCGTTTCCAGCCAGCGGGAAAGCAGCGGATCTTTCGCAATCAGCTGATAAAAATTACCAAACTCGATCATTCGTCCACCCCGGCTTTCAGGGCGACTAATGAGCCGAAGTTGAAACACTGGAACCACAATTCACTGTGGGCAAAACCGGCGGCACGCAGACGCGCTTTATGGGTTTCGACCGAATCGGTAAGCATCACGTTTTCCAGCATGCTGCGCTTCTGGCTGATCTCCAGCTCGCTATAGCCGTTAGCGCGCTTAAAGTCGTGGTGCATGTTGAACAGCAGTTCGCCGACTTTGTTATCTTCGAAGCTGAATTTTTCTGACAGCACCAGCGCACCGCCAGGATTCAGTCCCTGATGAATTTTTTCCAGCAATGCCTGACGTTCCGGCGGCTCGATAAACTGCATCGTGAAGTTAAGCACCACCATTGAGGCGTTCTCGATGTGAATATCGCGGATATCACCTTCAATGATTTCTACCGGGGTCGGCGCTTTGTAGGCGTCGATATGACGACGGCAGCGCTCAACCATTGCCGGGGAGTTGTCCACCCCGATGATTTTACAACCTTCCTGCACGATATTACGGCGAATGGAAAGGGTAGCGGCGCCAAGCGAACACCCAAGGTCATACACCTGAGTGTTAGGCAGCACAAAGCGCTCCGCCAGCATGCCAATCATCGAAATGATATTGGAGTAACCAGGCACCGAGCGCTGGATCATGTCGGGGAACACTTCTGCTACCCGTTCATCAAAGGTCCAGTCGCCCAGGCTTGCGATCGGAGCAGAAAAAAGCGTGTCGCGATGGGGCATAACGTGATTCCAGAAAATAAAAAACGGCGTATTGTGCGCTAACGCAGGGAGAAAACCAACTCCCAGGGCAGATACCAGAGGTTTGCCAGCACCATTAGCACCAGCGAACACCAGGTGGCGCTCATCGCCGAGCGACGCCAGCTAAACAGGCGATGGTGAAAACCGTAGTAGTGCATCAGGCGTCCGGCAATCAACATCAGGCCACACAGGTGTACCATCCAAGTTTGCGCGCCGTTCATCTCCATAAACAGCAGCAGTAGCAAACCGATGGGGATGTACTCCACCGCATTGCCGTGAATACGGATGGCGCTTTGAAGTTCGTTGAACCCGCCGTCGCCATAGGCCACGCGGTACTGCATTCGCAGGCGAACCACATCGAAAGAAAACTTAATTAACAGCAATGCACCCAGCACGACATACAGCGCGCTAACCATACAAACTCCATTTTGAATTATGCAGAGAATCGACCCGCTAATAGCACTCACTATGCGAGGAAGGATAACTCAAAATAGAGAAGTTTGCTGCGGGATGGCGGGGGCAGGGCCGATGTCCGGAATTGCAGCCTGCAGGTCATGCCACAAGGCATCAACCAATTCAGGTGCCTGGGCGATATCGGGCGTATGCAGGAAAAGATACGGGGTGGTGGTCTGCGCCCATTGCGGCAACGCTTTGAGCCACACGGCAAACAGTTCACGATTTTGTGTCATGTTATCGCTGCCGATAAACCGTACCATCGGCTGGCTGGCAGTCACCACCGCATGCACCGGAACTTTGGGCTTTTTGCGCTGTGCATCGATTATTGCCTCGGTATGAGGAATGGCGCTGTGCACCGGGCGACTGTCAAGAATCACGCGATTCACACCGCGTTCATTCAGCCCGCGGTTCAGCTGTTTTTCCTCTTCGCCTTTGGCAAAAAAGAGAGGGTGACGCACTTCGACTCCATAGGAAAAGGCATCCGGCAGACGGTCGAGAAAATGCCACAGAGCAGGCAGGTCAGCGGGAGAAAACGTTGCGGGCAATTGCAGCCAGTATTGGCCAATACGCGGGGCCAGCGGATCCATGCGATCGAAGAACTCTGCCGTCAGGTCATCGCAGTGACGAAGTGCCGCCTGATGGCTGATGGTGGACGGAAATTTGAAGCAGAAACGAAATTCATCACTGGTTTGTGCCTGCCACCGCAGCACGATTTCGGCTCTGGGAAGCGCATACAGCGTGGTATTGCCCTCCACACAGTTAAAGTGGCGGGCATACTCTTCAAGACCGGTTATACCCAGCCGCACCCATTTTGGGTGCGACCATTGTGGAAGCCCGATGTAGATCATATTGCCGCGAGGATCTCCTCGGTGCTACGAATGCGGGCAATGCGAGGGAAGATGTGAGTCATGCTGCCCTGGTGCTGTTCGGCATTGGCGGCGCTGCATGCATCTTCGGCGATAACCAGATTGAAGCCCAGTTCCCAGGCATTACGGGCGGTAGACTCCACGCCAATATTGGTAGAGATGCCACACAGAATAATGGTATCAATCCCGCGACGGCGCAGCTGCAATTCCAGTTCGGTGCCGTAAAACGCGCCCCACTGGCGTTTGGTGACTTCGATATCGGTCTCTTTTTTGCCCAGCGCAGGTGGATAGGTCATCCAGTTTTCGGGCAACTGATGTGCAGGCATCTGGGCATCGACCAGGGTGTTAACGGCATCGCCACCATCGGCAGACCAGCCAACGCGAACCATGACAACGGGTGAACCTTGCTCGCGACATTTGGCAGCCAGTTTCGCCGCTTTGGCCACGACGTCACCGGCAGCGTGCGGCCCGCCAGCGAAGGGTAGAATGCCTTCCTGCAAGTCGATAACCACCAGTGCCGTTTTTTGTGCGTTTAATTCCAACATATTTATCCCCGTTAAATCACATAATTAGGTGGCTAACAATACGCTGAGTCAGTCTGGGCGCGCGTCACAAATTTTGTTAATTTTTGTGAGTCTCCGCAACAAGCGTACAGCAAACGCGCGCCTGGTGCGCGACGGGCTTATCGTACGGCAGAATTTCCAGTATAATAGCCCCCTTTTTTCATCCAGTTGTGACATTCAGCTAAAGCTGCAACAAGTGTGCCTGCGGCTAAGTTTAAGGGAACTCTCATGCGTACAGAATATTGCGGGCAGCTGCGTCAGTCCCACGTTGGGCAGCAGGTGACTCTGTGTGGTTGGGTCAACCGCCGCCGTGACCTCGGCAGCCTTATCTTCATCGATATGCGTGACCGCGAAGGCATCGTGCAGGTCTTTTTCGATCCGGATCGTGCCGAGGCCTTAAAGCTGGCTTCCGAACTGCGCAACGAGTTTTGCATTCAAATTACCGGCACCGTGCGTGCGCGTGACGCCAAAAACGTCAACAGCGATATGCCGACCGGCGAAATCGAAGTGCTGGCATCCGACCTGGTTATCATCAACCGTTCAGAATCTCTGCCGCTTGATTCCAACCACGTCAACACCGAAGAAGCGCGCCTGAAGTACCGCTATCTTGACCTGCGTCGCCCGGAAATGGCGAACCGCCTGAAAACCCGCGCCAAAATTACCAGCTTCGTGCGTCGTTTTATGGATGACCACGGTTTCCTCGATATCGAAACCCCGATGCTGACCAAAGCCACGCCGGAAGGCGCGCGTGACTACCTGGTCCCGAGCCGTGTGCATAAAGGTAAGTTTTACGCACTGCCACAGTCTCCTCAGCTGTTCAAACAGCTGCTGATGATGTCCGGTTTCGATCGCTACTATCAGATTGTTAAATGCTTCCGTGACGAAGACCTGCGTGCTGACCGTCAGCCTGAATTTACCCAGATCGACGTAGAAACCTCCTTCATGACTGCGCCTCAGGTGCGTGAAGTGATGGAAGCGCTGGTACGTCAGCTGTGGCTTGAAATCAAAGGTGTGGATCTGGGCGACTTCCCGATCATGACCTTCGCCGAAGCTGAACGTCGTTATGGTTCCGATAAGCCGGATCTGCGTAACCCGATGGAGTTGGTCGATGTAGCAGACCTGGTGAAAGGCGTTGAGTTTGCTGTGTTTGCAGGCCCGGCTAACGATGCCAAAGGCCGCGTTGCCGCGCTACGCGTTCCGGGCGGTGCTGCCCTGAGCCGTAAGCAAATCGATGACTACGGTAATTTCATCAAAATTTATGGCGCGAAAGGTCTGGCTTACATCAAAGTCACCGAACGCGCGAAAGGCCTGGAAGGTATCACCAGCCCGGTCGCGAAATTCCTCAACGCTGAGATCGTGGAAGCCATCCTCGCCCGTACCGGTGCGCAAGACGGCGACATGATTTTCTTCGGCGCTGATAACAAGAAAGTGGTCGCTGACGCAATGGGCGCGCTGCGTCTGAAACTGGGTAAAGACCTGAGCCTGACCGACGAAGCTAAATGGGCACCGTTGTGGGTGGTTGACTTCCCAATGTTTGAAGACGACGGTGAAGGCGGTCTGACTGCAATGCACCATCCGTTCACCTCGCCGAAAGATATGTCTGCCAGCGAGCTGAAAGCCGCCCCGGAAGAGGCGGTGGCGAACGCCTACGACATGGTTATTAACGGCTATGAAGTTGGCGGTGGTTCCGTGCGTATTCACAGCGGTGAAATGCAGCAGACCGTATTCGGCATTCTGGGCATTAATGAACAGGAACAGCGCGAGAAATTCGGCTTCCTGCTCGACGCCCTGAAGTACGGCACGCCGCCGCACGCTGGTCTGGCATTTGGTCTGGATCGTCTGACTATGCTGCTGACCGGCACTGATAACATCCGTGACGTTATCGCCTTCCCGAAAACCACCGCTGCAGCGTGCCTGATGACCGAAGCCCCAAGCTTCGCCAATCCGGCCTCTCTCGGCGAGCTGGGTATTCAGGTTGTGGCTAAAGAGCCAAAAGAGTCTGCGGAGAACAAGTAATATGCCCTTCAAGCGTCCCGTTTCCGTTCTGGTAGTGATTTACGCGCAGGACACGAAGCGGGTGCTGATGTTGCAGCGACGCGATGACCCTGATTTCTGGCAGTCGGTCACCGGCAGCCTGGAAGAGGGCGAAACCGCGTCGCAAGCTGCCGCGCGTGAAGTAAAGGAAGAGGTCGCCATTGACGTAGCCTCAGAGCCATTGGCCTTAATTGACTGTCAGCGCACGGTAGAGTTTGAAATTTTTACGCATTTACGTCATCGCTATGCTCCGGGTATCGAGCGCAATACCGAATCGTGGTTTTGTCTTGCGCTGCCCCATGAACGTCAGATTGAGATAAGTGAACATCTCGCCTGGCGTTGGGTTGCTGCCGTTGAGGCGGCCGCACTCACTAAGTCGTGGAGTAACCGGCAGGCGATTGAAGAATTTGTAATTAACCTTAATTAGTTTTCCCAGGAACTTACGTTCTCAGGAAGGCGGCAAGCCCGCTCACACCTGAGGGCGTAAAGGCGACGGGAAGTGGAGAATTATTTATGGCAGGTCATAGCAAGTGGGCCAACACCAAACACCGCAAAGCGGCACAGGATGCCAAGCGCGGTAAAATCTTTACCAAAATCATCCGTGAGCTGGTGACTGCAGCCCGTCTGGGTGGCGGCGATGCCGCGTCTAACCCGCGTCTGCGTGCGGCTATCGACAAAGCGCTGTCTAACAACATGACGCGCGACACGCTGAACCGCGCCATCGCGCGTGGCGTCGGCGGTGACGAAGACGCGAACATGGAAACCATCATTTATGAAGGTTACGGCCCTGGTGGCACGGCGGTAATGGTGGAATGTCTGTCCGACAACCGTAACCGTACCGTGGCTGAAGTGCGTCATGCCTTCACCAAAACCGGTGGTAACCTCGGCACCGACGGTTCCGTAGCCTATCTGTTCAGCAAAAAAGGGGTGATTTCCTTCGAAGCGGGCGATGAAGATGCGGTAATGGAAGCAGCGCTGGAAGCCGGTGCAGAAGACGTTGTGACCTATGACGATGGCGCGATTGACGTGTATACCGCGTGGGAAGAAATGGGCGCGGTGCGCGATGCACTCGAAGCTGCGGGTCTGAAAGCGGACAACGCTGAAGTGTCGATGATCCCTTCGACCAAAGCCGACATGGATGCAGAAACAGCACCGAAACTGCTGCGTCTCATCGACATGCTCGAAGACTGCGATGACGTGCAGGAAGTCTATCACAACGGTGAGATCTCTGATGAGGTTGCAGCTACGCTCTAATGGGGCAGCTTAACACCACCACTGGAGGCGCGTGATGTCCATCATTCTCGGTATTGACCCGGGCTCGCGCGTCACTGGTTACGGCGTCATTCGCCAGGTCGGACGGCAGTTAACCTATCTTGGCAGTGGATGTATCCGCACCAAAGTAGAAGACCTGCCGTCGCGCCTGAAGCTGATATACGCAGGCGTGTCGGAAATTATCACCCAGTTTCAGCCTGATTTTTTTGCCATTGAACAGGTGTTCATGGCCAAAAACGCCGACTCGGCGCTGAAGCTTGGACAAGCGCGCGGCGCGGCGATTGTTGCTGCTGTGAATCAGGATCTGCCGGTATTTGAGTACGCGGCACGTCAGGTGAAGCAAACGGTGGTCGGAATTGGTAGCGCGGAAAAAGCGCAGGTGCAGCATATGGTGCGAACCTTGCTGAAACTGCCGGCGAACCCGCAGGCCGATGCCGCCGATGCGCTGGCGATTGCCATCACGCATTGTCACGTGAGCCAAAACGCGATGCAGATGAGCGACTCGCGGCTCAATTTGGCGCGCGGAAGATTACGCTAGACCTTTGCCAATCAACCGCAAACGTCGTTTACGGTTGATTCATCTCTGCCGGATGGCTTGCATAAACCATCGATAGCGAAGAATGGTGCCATAGACTGGCGGGTGTCACCGTCTTCCTTTCCCATGGAATAGAACCTAAAAACCAAAATTTCCAGAAATTTAATTTTGCATCAGGATTGTTATTCAATAACTCGCTGAATGTTTCAACGTTCCCAATATTGACCGATAATGCCTCTTTATAAATATCAAAAACAAATTTCGAGCAAAACTGTTTCGAAGAATCATAATCAAATCCGGTGTGATAGATTTTGCGTAACCTTGCAGGAACCTGTTCGAGTAATGAATCTTTCTGGGTGGGTGATAATCCTTCTACCAACCGTTTGATGCAGTAGCGCTCGCTGGCCGAGCGCTTGATGAAGCGATTGAGAGAGGTGGTTGTTGAAAGGGGAACACGGCTTTCGGCAACGACATAATCATCACCATCATGACCTATAATTATTCCTACATGATTGCTCCAGCATTTTGAGGCCGCAGAAATTTGTCCGAAAAGCGGGGTGCCGATACAGGTAAATACGACATCACCGACTTCATATTTTTCCGGGTAATGTTTGGGCATTATTATATTCCTTTAAATAATGATAAAAATAAAAGATAATTATCGGCTATATTATTTTTTTGACCGAAAGTAGCAACAACAGAATCAAGGAAAAGGGAAAATTGTCGTCTGCTGTGAGATTTCCTTACGCCAACACAAATCTCGCTGGATATTTATCCAGTCTTTTTTTATGATATAGCATTCGTACTTTGTCCCCAACGCAGGAGCGTCACGTGATCGGCAGACTCAGAGGCATCATTCTGGAAAAACAACCCCCACTGGTACTACTGGAGGTGGGTGGCGTTGGCTATGAAGTGCATATGCCAATGACCTGTTTCTATGAACTGCCCGATCAGGGCAAAGAGGCCATCGTGTTTACGCAGTTTGTGGTACGTGAAGATGCGCAACTGCTGTATGGCTTTAACAATAAACAAGAACGCACGCTGTTCCGCGAGCTGATTAAAGTGAATGGCGTCGGCCCAAAACTGGCCCTGGCTATCCTCTCCGGCATGTCGGCACAGCAGTTTGTGAATGCCGTTGAGCGCGAAGAAATTGGCTCTTTGGTCAAGCTGCCAGGCGTGGGTAAGAAAACCGCTGAGCGCTTAATTGTTGAAATGAAAGACCGCTTCAAAGGCCTGCATGGCGACCTGTTTACCCCGGCGTCCGATCTGGTTCTGACCTCCCCGGCAAGCCAGGCTACTGACGATGCCGAGCAGGAAGCGGTTGCCGCGCTGGTGGCGCTGGGCTATAAACCACAGGAAGCCAGCCGGTTGGTGAGCAAAATCGCCACCCCGAATGCCAGCAGTGAAACGCTAATCCGCGACGCGCTTCGCGCCGCGATGTGAGGTAACGGATGATTGAAGCTGACCGCCTGGTCTCTGCAGGCAGCGTCGTACCGGAAGATGTTGTTGACCGCGCTATTCGCCCCAAGCTGCTCGAAGAGTATATCGGCCAGCCGCAGGTGCGCTCGCAGATGGAAATCTTTATCCAGGCGGCGAAGCTGCGCGGCGAAGCGCTCGATCATCTGCTGATTTTTGGCCCGCCGGGGCTCGGCAAAACCACCCTTGCAAACATTGTCGCCAATGAAATGGGCGTCAATCTGCGTACCACGTCAGGCCCGGTGCTGGAAAAAGCGGGCGATCTGGCGGCGATGCTCACCAACCTTGAACCGCATGACGTGCTGTTCATCGATGAAATTCACCGTCTGTCCCCGGTAGTGGAAGAGGTGTTGTATCCGGCGATGGAAGACTATCAGCTGGATATCATGATTGGTGAAGGCCCTGCCGCGCGGTCGATCAAAATCGACCTGCCGCCGTTCACCCTGATTGGCGCCACCACCCGTGCGGGCTCGCTGACCTCGCCGCTGCGTGACCGTTTTGGCATCGTACAGCGTCTGGAGTTCTATCAGGTGCCCGATCTGCAGTATATCGTCGGGCGCAGCGCGCGTTTCATGGGGCTGGAAATGAGTGACGAAGGGGCGCTGGAAGTAGCGCGTCGGGCGCGTGGTACACCACGTATCGCCAACCGTTTGCTGCGTCGCGTGCGTGACTTTTCCGAAGTGCGACACGACGGCACCATTTCCGGGGATATCGCCGCGCAGGCGCTGGATATGCTGAACGTGGACGCGGAAGGTTTCGATTATATGGACCGTAAGCTGCTGCTGGCGGTAATCGACAAATTCTTCGGCGGCCCGGTGGGACTTGATAACCTCGCGGCGGCCATCGGCGAAGAGCGCGAAACCATAGAAGATGTGCTGGAACCGTTCCTCATCCAACAGGGCTTTTTACAGCGCACGCCGCGTGGCCGCATGGCGACGGTACGTGCCTGGAATCACTTCGGTATCACCCCGCCCGAAATGCCCTGAACCGCAGAGGTAACGCATGAAAAAACCGCCCCTCACTGGGCGGTTTTTTTACTCATGCTAAGAATAAACATCGCGGCGGCGCACAGCACCACTGACGGCCCGGCGGGCGTGTCGTAAAAAGCCGAGAACGTCAGGCCACCGGTGACGGCAATCATTCCCACGCCGACGGCAATCCCCGCCATCTGTTCTGGCGTCCGCGCAAAGCGACGGGCGGTTGCCGCTGGGATGATCAGCAACGAGGTGATAATCAGCGCCCCGACAAATTTCATTGCCACACCAATGGTTAATGCGGTAACCAGCATCAGCAACAGCTTTACCCGTTGCAGCTTCACGCCATCAACAAATGCCAAATCCGGGCTGATGGTCATCGACAGCAAATTACGCCACTGCCACAGCAAAATCGCCACTACCACAATCACGCCCAACGCAATGGAGATGAGATCCTGCGGGGTGACGGCCAACAGATCGCCGAACAGATAGGCCATCAAATCCACGCGCACGTTGGACATCAGGCTAACCACCACCAGGCCCAGCGATAATGCGCTGTGGGCCATAATGCCGAGTAGGGTATCGATAGCCAGATGCGGGCGCCGCTCCAGCCAGACCAGTCCGCCAGCCAGCAGCAGAGTAATGGCAATCACCGCATAAAAAGGATTCACGTTCAGCAGCAGGCCAAACGCCACGCCCAGTAACGAGGCATGGGCGAGGGTATCGCCAAAATAGGACATCCGACGCCAGACCACAAACGAGCCCAGCGGCCCGGCAGCGCAGGCCAGCATTACACCGGCCAGCCAGCCGGGAAACAGTAATTCAATCATGGGCGGTCGTTCCCTCGGCGCAACACAATGCGTCCTTGTAAGTCGTGACGGTGATTATGCTGATGGCGATAAATGCCCAGCTGTTGCGCGCCACGCGGACCGAACATCGAAATAAATTCTGGATGCATCGACACCACTTCCGGCGTGCCGGAACAGCAGATGTGATGGTTCAGGCACAGCACTTCGTCCGTTTTAGCCATCACCAGGTGCAGATCGTGGGACACCATCAGCACCGCACAGTCGAGTTCAGCGCGCAACTGATCGATAAGGTCATACAACGCGACCTGACCGTTCACATCCACCCCTTGAGTCGGCTCATCAAGCACCAACAGCTGCGGACGGTTGAGCAGGGCACGGGCGAGCAATACGCGCTGTGTTTCCCCGCCGGAGAGTTTTTGCATCGGGGCTTCCATCAAATGGCCTGCCTGAACGCGTTTCAACGCCGGGAGGATATCGTCTTTGCGGGTACCAGGGCGCAGGCGCATAAAACGGTTAACCGTTAAAGGCAGCGTTGCGTCGAGGTGTAATTTTTGCGGGACGTAGCCAATCCGCAATTTGCCCTCTCGCTTGATGACCCCGGCGTCTGGTGCTACCAGACCAAGAACCACCCGGACGAGCGTCGACTTTCCTGCGCCATTTGGCCCAAGAAGCGTAAGAATTTTGCCAGGCTTAAGCGCCAGCGAGATATCAGACAGCACGCGGCGCTGACCGAAGGCGACTGAGACATTTTCGAGCGTTACAAGATTCGTCATCACAATTTGAGGTTGCACAAGTCAGTGAATGTTATAATATCACACTTCTTTAATTCATTACGATGATAAGACGCATTATGTTACATAAAAAGACGCTTCTTTTCGCTGCATTATCCACCGTTATTTGGAGCACTGCTGCGACCCAGGCCAACGCTGCCGTTGTTGCCTCGCTCAAACCGCTCGGATTTATTGCCTCAGCCATCGCCGACGGTGTCACCGATACCCAGGTTTTACTGCCTGACGGCGCATCCGAGCATGATTACTCGCTGCGCCCAAGCGATGCAAAACGCTTACAAAACGCCGACTTAGTGGTATGGATTGGTCCAGAAATGGAAGCATTTATGGACAAGACAGCTACAGCGTTCCCTGAAGCAAAAAAGGTTACGCTTTCGACGCTGCCGGGAGTGAAACCGCTGCTCATGAAAGGGGTAGACGATGACGATGACCATCACGGGCATGACCACGGTTCTGCAGAAAAAGGTGATGAAGATCACCATCACGGGGAATACAACATGCATCTGTGGCTCTCACCAGAGATAGCGCGCCTGTCGGCGGTTGCAATCCACGATAAATTAGTGGAACTTATGCCGCAAAGTCGAGCCAAACTAGACGCCAACCTGAAGGATTTCGAGGCACAATTAGCCGCGACCGATAAGCAGGTGGGTACCGAGCTGGCACCGTTGAAAGGAAAAGGGTATTTCGTTTTTCATGACGCCTATGGCTACTTCGAGAAACACTACGGAATGACCTCTTTGGGGCATTTTACCGTCAACCCTGAAATCCAACCCGGTGCGCAGCGTTTACATGAAATAAGAACACAGTTGGTTGAGCAAAAAGCGACCTGCGTTTTTGCTGAGCCACAATTCAGGCCGGCAGTGGTGGAAGCGGTAGCCCGCGGAACCTCCGTTCGAATGGGAACGCTGGATCCGCTCGGTACCGATATCCCGTTGGGCAAAGCGAGTTATTCCGCTTTTCTGACTCAACTGGCGAACCAATATTCGAGCTGCCTGAAAGGAGATTAACGAGGAAGTGAATACGTGCAACAGATAGCCCGCTCTGTCGCCCTGGCATTTAATAATTTGCCGCGACCCCACCGCGTTATGTTGGGGTCGTTGACCGTTTTGACCTTAGCGGTCGCCGTATGGCGACCGTACGTGTACCACCCCCATTCATCCACGGCCCCGATTGTCAGAACCATTGAGCTCGAAAAAAGCGAAATCCGTTCTCTGCTGCCTGAAGCCAGCGAGCCTATCGATCAGGCTGCGCAGGAAGATGAAGCCATCCCACAGGATGAGCTGGACGATAAAGCGGACAGCGATGCCGGGGTGCACGAATATGTCGTCTCAACGGGCGATACGCTCAGCAGCATTCTTAACCAGTATGGTATTGATATGGGTGATATCAGCCAGCTGGCCGCCGCGGATAAAGATCTGCGTAACCTTAAAATTGGACAACAACTCTCATGGACGCTCAACGCCGACGGCGATTTACAGCGTCTGACATGGGAAATGTCCCGCCGCGAAACCCGTACCTACGATAAAACGGCAAACGCGTTCAAAATGAGCAGCGAAACGCAGCAGGGCGACTGGGTCAATAACGTGTTTAAAGGCACGGTTGGCGGCAGCTTCGTGACCAGCGCGCGAAATGCCGGTTTAACCAGCACCGAAGTCAGTGCGGTGATCAAAGCTATGCAGTGGCAGATGGACTTCCGCAAACTGAAGAAAGGCGATGAGTTCTCGGTGCTGATGTCTCGCGAAATGCTGGACGGTAAGCGTGAACAGAGTCAGCTGCTTGGCGTGCGTCTGCGTTCCAATGGCAAAGATTATTACGCCATCCGTGCTGAAGACGGCAAATTCTACGACAAGAACGGTACGGGTCTGGCGAAAGGCTTCCTGCGCTTCCCGACCTCGCGCCAGTTCCGCGTGTCCTCCAACTTTAACCCGCGTCGTCTGAACCCGGTGACCGGGCGTGTTGCCCCGCATAAAGGCGTCGATTTTGCCATGCCGCAGGGTACACCGGTATTAGCCGTCGGTGACGGTGAAGTGGTGGTAGCGAAACGCAGCGGGGCGGCGGGTTATTACGTAGCGCTTCGTCATGGGCGTACCTACACCACCCGCTACATGCACCTGCGTAAACTGCTGGTGAAACCGGGGCAAAAAGTGAAACGCGGTGACCGTATCGCGCTTTCGGGTAACACCGGTCGTTCAACCGGGCCACATCTGCACTATGAGGTCTGGATTAACCAGCAGGCAGTTAACCCGTTAACGGCGAAGCTGCCACGCACCGAAGGGCTGACCGGTTCCGATCGTCGTGATTACCTGGCCCAGGTCAAAGAGGTAGTTCCACAGCTGCAAATTGACTGATTATTGTGCTTCTAAAGCCGATGCCTGACTGGGCATCGGCTTTTTCTTTTGTGCCAGGCCTGGCACGTCGCTAAACTATCAGCATCTTTCTCTTTTCCCGGTACGACTCAGGAACAGGCATGGAAACGAAAAAAAATAACATTGAGTATATTCCTCAGTTCGAAAAAGCTTTTTTACATCCGCGCTATTGGGGTTCGTGGCTGGGTGTTCTGGCCTTCGCCGGGATTGCGCTGACGCCTGCGTCGTTCCGCGATCCGATCCTTGGCGCACTGGGGAAAAAGGTGGGACGGCTGGCAAAGAGCTCCCGACGCCGGGCGCAAATCAATCTGCTGTACTGCTTCCCGGAAAAAACCGACGCTGAGCGTGAGGCCATCATTGATGAAATGTATGCTACTGCGCCGCAGGCAATGGTCATGATGGCGGAACTTGGGCTTGGCAATCCCCAAAAAATCCTGCAACGCGTTGACTGGCACGGCATTGAAATCATCGAGGAGCTACAGCGCAATAACGAGAAGGTTATCTTCCTTGTACCGCACGGCTGGGGCGTGGATATTCCGGCGATGCTGATGGCCTCGAAAGGGCAGAAGATGGCGGCGATGTTCCACAACCAGGGCAACCCGGTGTTTGATTACGTCTGGAACACCGTGCGTCGCCGCTTTGGCGGGCGGATGCACGCGCGGAATGACGGTATTAAGCCATTCATTCAGTCGGTCCGGCAGGGATACTGGGGGTACTATTTGCCCGATCAGGATCACGGCGCGGAGCACAGCGAATTCGTCGACTTCTTCGCCACCTACAAGGCAACACTCCCGGCGATTGGTCGCCTGATGAAAGTTTGCCGTGCGCGAGTCGTTCCGCTGTTTCCGGTCTACGACGGAAAAACGCATCGTCTGACGGTAGAAATTCGTCCACCGATGGACGACCTGCTAACGGCCGATGACACGACCATTGCCCGGCGCATGAACGAGGAAGTGGAAGTGTTCGTCACACCGCATACCGAGCAATACACCTGGATCCTCAAATTGCTCAAAACCCGCAAAGCGGGTGATATTGAGCCGTATAAGCGCAAAGACCTGTTTCCGAAGAAAAAATAGAAACGCGTCAAGCGCGCTGTTTCTTAGTCTTGAAGGAGCGTCGGCCAGCGCCGACGCTTGTTTAATGCGATAGCGTAAAGAACAGCCCGGTCAATGCGGCACTTAACAAGTTGGATAAAGTACCGGCGAGGATCACCTTCATCCCCATTTTGGCGATAAAGCTTTTCTGAGCAGGAGCAAGGCTCCCCAATACGCCGATAAGCGCCGCAGGAGAGGAAAGGTTGGCGAATCCCGCCAGCGCCATAATCACGATGACCTGTGAATATTCTGATAGCTGGGCTTTCATCGGGATGAAACTGGTGTAAGCGACAAACTCATTCAGGACCAGCTTTTGCCCCAACAGATTGCCCACGGACAACATCTCCGCAGCAGGCACGCCCAGCAGCCAGGCGACGGGGGCAAAAATATAACTAAAGATAAGTTGCAGCGTGAAGCCCTGAAATCCCACCAGACTGAACATCCAGCCCAATAATCCATTCATCATTGCTATCAGCGCAATAAGCGCCAGCAGCATTGCCCCAACGTTAACGGCCAGCCTGAGACCCGTGCTGGCACCGTTTGTAGCAGCCTCGATGATGTTAATCGGTTTCTCTTCAGTGCCGAATGCCGTAGTTGACACATTGGCCACGTTGTTCGGTTCCGTTTCCGGGAACATGATTTTGGCCATTAGCAAACCACCAGGCGCGGACATAAATGAGGCGGCCACAAGATAACGGATTTCAATTCCCATACTGGCATACCCGACCAGCACCGATCCAGCGATGGAAGCCACCCCTCCGCACATCAACGCAAAAAGCTCAGACTGCGTCATTTTCGGCACATAGGGGCGCATCAGCACAAATACATCGGTATTGCCCGCGAAGATGTTTGCCGTGGCGGCCATCGATTCTGCGGGACTTGTACGCAATACTTTGTGGATCCCAGTGCCGAGCAAACGGATAACCCATTGCATGATCCCCAGATAATAGAGCACAGAAAAAAGGGCAGACATGAAAATGATAATGGGCAGAACGTGGAACGCGAATACAAAACCGACTTTGAAACGGCCTAAATCGCCAAATATAAAGTTAATGCCCTCTGATGAGTAATTTAGCATTCCCGACAGAGCAGTAGAAATACTGAGTAGAATGCGTTCACCCGCGGGTACGTAGAGGATGAAGGCCGCAATAGCCGCCTGAATGGCGAATGCGCCACCAACAGTACGAATGTTAATGGCACGCCTATTTTCTGAGAACAAAAGTGCGATGGCTAACAGAACAACGATACCCGTGCAGATAATAACGATTTTCATACCGGGTCCTTATCTGCGTTGATAAGTTGATGAAACATGTCTTTAAACAGTTCATCACGCTCAATGAATTTGACGACCTGAATCAGATGTCGTCGATTATCGAAGCTCCACGCGAGATTGTCGTTGATCAGCGGTGAAGGACGCAGTTCAGTGGTGAACCAGTCTGAATTGAGCACAAAACCGAGGGTGGTAATATCCCAGATCACCTTTCGGGAGGCGAAACCTATCCATGGACAGCGTGGTGCAATATTTGCAAAATAGTTGCCTATCTGGCTGGTGTTTGCCAGGTAATACTGAATTTCGGGTACCGATGATGCCATGCAGTTGGCTACCCCAAAGCAGGGAATTTGAGTCAGGGCGACACCGCTGTCAAACAGAACTCTACTGGCGCGCAAATCCTGCATCAAATTAAATTCCTGATTATCTTTCCAATCGTAACTGTTGCCGCCGAGCCAAATGATATGAATATTATGGATAATGTCTGGTGCCTGAAGCAGAGCGCTGGCCACATTAGTGGGGGCGCCAATCGCAATGACCTGCAATGTATCGGAAGACGCGCGTGCTCGAGTAATTAAATCGCGTGTAGCGGCAGTGGACTCAGGCTCCGATTGCTCGCTGAGATAGCGAGTTGCACCTTTGAATGCCGGTGGCGGATTTTTACACAGAGGCAGCTTTTCGAATACCCGATGAATTTCCTCATAGCTGAGTTGCATACCTGTTGCCGGATTATCGACAAAGGTATGAGAGGCATTCTCGCCAAAAAAATGATTTGTAAAAGGGGCGGCATAAATAGCCTGAAGATCGAGACGGTCGGGTCTTAGCATTCCCCAGGCTATCGCCATTTGGTCATCAATCTCATTAAATGTGTCGCTATCAATCACCACCGGGACCTCTCCGTGGGGCGGAATAGTCATCAGGTCGATGCGCTCGGTACGGGAAAGTTTGGGAAAAAGTGTGGCGGTCATTGCGAACTCCTGTCTTCAGACATTTTCTCGAGTGCTTTTGTGTGCTCAGGCATATTTGCTGCGCCGGACCGTTCGACCGCAAGGGAGGCAAATGCGCTGGCATAGCGAACAGCAAGGTCAAGGCTGTCACTATTGGCCAAACGAGCCGCTAGCGCGCCATTAAAGGCATCACCCGCCCCGGCAGTATCAATATTTACGGCGGGAAACGCCGGATATTCACGGTGTTGCTCACCATCGAACATCCAGCATCCTTCTTTGCCGAGGGTAATAATGACGATGTGGGGACCCAGCAAACGAATTTGCTCCGCGGCCTGGCGAATATCCTGCTTTGAGTGAATCGTCATGGAGGTGATTGCCTCCGCCTCTGTAAGATTGGGCGTCACGATGGTCGCGAAGGGCAATAAATCGAGGACTTCCGGACGCCACGGTGCTGGGTTAAAAATTGTTGTCAGACCACATTTTTGCGCGTAGGTCAGGGCCTGTCCGCTTGCATCCGGATTATTTTCCATCTGGATAAGAAAAACATCTGACTGCGCGATTGAGGTGTGGCATGACGTTATTTCGGCGCTGGAGAATGTTTGATTGGCTCCAGGGTTAATCACGATGGCATTGTCGCCTTCAGATTCTGAGACCATCACAACAGCGCTGCCGGTCGGGCATTGTGGGTGGGTGAATAACGTCAGAGACGCCAGTCCAATGGTTTCAAGAAATAATCGTGCCTTATGGGCATACTCATCTTCACCTATTTTGGCAACAAAGTGTGTGGCAGCCAGGGCGTTAACCGATGCCACGGCCTGATTACACCCTTTTCCGCCCGGTAAGCAGCAAGAATACAACGCTCTGGTCGTTTCACCCGATGCCGGGAAATGTGCCAGACGGTAAACCAGGTCAGTATTAAATGAACCCAAAATAAAAACATTCCCTTTTTTCAAGGCAGATGACGTTTGGGTAGTGGTTGTCTTAACATCCATATTGTTATGCAGCAAAAGTGGATCATTCCAATAAAGGTCGGGGCCCATTTTATTAAGCAATGAAGCTCCGCCGTAATGAATATTAATATTTCCTGTGCGTTTCAATTCCACCAGGTCGCGGCGAATGGTTCTTTCCGTGACATTTAATTGGTTAGCGAGTGTTTTTACGGTGACTTTTTTAAGTCGTCGTATTTCGGTGAGAATAAACTCGCTTCTCATTTTTTTGTAGTTATAAGGCATGACAATGCTCTTTACTGGATGGCATGACCTCGAGTGGTTGGAGCGCATATTAACGGCGTGGTCGTCGAGTGAACGTGTTTGTAGTCACATAAAGAAGGTGGGATCGGACAGTTTGTCCGTTTTATTACTGTATCAACGTCTGCCGAGAAGATAAAAAAAGCCAGGAGCGTTATTTCTCCTGGCTTAGCAATGACATGTGTTGGCGAGCGCCAACCAATAGGGGCTTATTCGACGGTCAGAATGCGCGTGGTATTGGTGGTGCCCACGGTGCTCATGACGTCGCCCTGGGTAACGATAACCAGATCGCCAGACACCAGATAGCCTTTGTCACGCAGCAGATTCACCGCATCGCTGGCAGCAGCCACGCCATCGGTCGCGCTGTCGAAGTGAACCGGGGTCACGCCACGATACAGGGAGGTGAGGTTCAACGTGCGTTCATGGCGGGACATCGCGAAAATTGGCAGGCCGGAGCTGATACGAGACGTCATCAGTGCGGTACGGCCAGATTCCGTCATGGTAATAATCGCGGACACGCCTTTCAGGTGGTTAGCGGCATACATCGCCGACATGGCGATCGCTTCTTCCACGTTGTCGAACTGTACGTCCAGACGGTGTTTAGAGACGTTAATGCTTGGGATTTTTTCTGCACCCAGACATACGCGTGCCATCGCCGCAACGGTTTCTGACGGATACTGACCGGCGGCGGTTTCCGCAGACAGCATGACCGCATCGGTACCATCCAGCACGGCGTTAGCCACGTCCATGACTTCAGCTCGGGTTGGCATCGGGTTGGTTATCATCGATTCCATCATCTGCGTGGCGGTGATGACTGCACGGTTCAGCTGACGGGCGCGCCGGATCAGCGCCTTCTGAATGCCGACCAGTTCAGGGTCACCGATTTCAACGCCGAGGTCGCCACGGGCGACCATCACCACGTCAGAGGCGAGAATGATGTCATCCATCGCGTCCTGGCTGCACACGGCTTCTGCACGCTCAACTTTGGCAACGATTTTCGCATCGCAGCCTGCATCGCGCGCCAGACGGCGAGCATAGTTCAGGTCTTCGCCGCAGCGCGGGAAGGAGACGGCCAGATAGTCGACGCCAATCTTCGCCGCAGTCTGAATATCGGCTTTGTCTTTTTCAGTCAGCGCTTCAGCTGACAGGCCGCCGCCAAGTTTGTTAATGCCTTTGTTGTTAGACAGCGGGCCACCGACGGTGACTTCGGTGAACACTTTCATGCCCTGAACTTCCAGCACTTTCAGCTGTACGCGGCCGTCGTCAAGCAGCAGGATGTCGCCCGGAACCACGTCAGCAGGCAAACCTTTGTAGTCGATCCCGACTTTATCTTTGTCGCCTTCACCTTTACCCAGGTTGGCATCAAGCAGGAATTTGTCGCCGATGTTGAGGAAAACTTTGCCTTCTTTGAAGGTCGATACGCGGATTTTTGGTCCCTGCAGATCGCCAAGAATAGCGACGTGGCGTCCCAGTTTAGCCGCGATTTCGCGCACTTTGTCGGCACGAATTTGATGGTCTTCGGCACTGCCGTGGGAGAAGTTCATGCGGACAACGTTCGCGCCAGCCGCAATCACCTTCTCAAGGTTATTGTCGCGGTCAGTAGCCGGGCCTAATGTGGTCACGATTTTGGTTCTGCGAAGCCTTCTGGAC
Source organism: Scandinavium sp. M-37 (assembly GCF_043558715.1). Lineage (NCBI taxonomy): Bacteria > Pseudomonadati > Pseudomonadota > Gammaproteobacteria > Enterobacterales > Enterobacteriaceae > Scandinavium > Scandinavium sp. M-37. The sequence goes on along the minus strand of NZ_JBIGIN010000003.1, from coordinate 122,754 downwards.
ATGTAATACTCCGTTGCTGAAACAATTTGGTGTTGCGTGAAAAGGAATTTAGGGGTTCCACCTGTGCATAGTCTAATGCTGGAACTTACCCGAATGTACAAATAAGTTACAAGCTTGTTATAAACTTTTAATGGTTATCACTGCTCACTCGCAGTTCTTTATCAAACCGCGATTCCTTCAATGCTTCCTTGACCCGCTTCAAGTTATCCCGGAATTTTGCCCCGCGGCGCAGGGTAAATCCGGTTGCGAGCACGTCGATAACCGTTAACTGGGCCAGCCGGGAAACCATCGGCATATAAATGTCAGTATCTTCCGGCACGTCAAGCGTGATGGCTAATGACGCCTCACGTGCCAGCGGCGTGCCTGCCGAGGTGAGCGCTATCACCATCGCATCGTTTTCACGCGCCAGTTGCGCCAGTTCCACCAGACTTTTCGTCCTGCCAGTGTGAGAAATGAGGACCACAACGTCACCCTCGCTGCAGTTCATACAGCTCATGCGTTGCAAGACGATGTCATCGGAATAGATCACCGGCACGTTGAAGCGGAAAAATTTGTTCATCGCATCATGCGCCACGGCGGCGGAAGAACCTAATCCGAAGAACGCTATCTTTTTGGCCTGGGTCAGCAAGTCAACGGCGCGATTGACGGCTGACATATCGAGCGAGTGACGCACGTGGTCGAGACTGGCCATCGCGGATTCAAAAATTTTGCCGGTATAGGCGTCCACACTGTCGTTCTCATCGACGTTACGGTTGACGTAAGGTGTGCCGTTCGCAAGACTTTGCGCCAGATGCAGCTTAAAATCAGGAAAGCCACGGGTATCCAGACTACGACAAAAACGGTTAACCGTGGGCTCGCTGACCGCAGCCTGTAATGCCAGTGTGGCGATGCTTAAGTGGATGGCCTCGGAAGGGGACGCGAGGATAACCTCCGCCACTTTACGCTCGGATTTGCTAAGGTTTTCCAGATGGGACTGGATTTTTTCCAGCATGTTCATGGTTAACAGGCGCTCATCGGTGAAAGCGATTCCATTAATGGGTGAAATCGCCGGGCAATTTAGTGAGAATATACCCCTGTGAACTCTGTAATGCAGAGGAAAGAGAACAATTTACGTTGTTTTTTTTCATTACATGATCACAGTCGACTTTTGCCACTGCCCTTTTGGCGAAACAGCGAGCAAAAAGAGTGAGTTGGCTCTCCTTTGCAGGCGGTTTTTAGCCGAGAAATGCCTTTATCTGGCCTCGGTAGGGCGAAGGGGTTTCGACATTAACGTAAACACAGTACAGTGCAGCGTAAGAAAATTACAAATAGCGCCTGGCAGACGTACCAGGCAATCCAACTGAGGAGAATGACATGGCGGTAACGCAAACGGCCCAGGCATGTGATCTGGTCATTTTCGGCGCGAAGGGTGACCTGGCGCGCCGTAAATTGCTGCCTTCCCTGTATCAACTGGAGAAAGCAGGCCAGATCCATCCGGACACGCGGATCCTTGGGGTCGGACGTGCCGATTGGGACAAAGATGCATACACCAAAGTGGTGCGCGAGGCGCTGGAAACCTTCATGAAGGAGAAGATTGATGAAAGTCTGTGGGACACCCTGAGCGGGCGCCTGGACTTCTGCAATCTGGATGTCAACGACACCAAATCCTTCACCCGTCTCGGCAAACTGCTCGATCAGAAAGAGCGCGTGACCATCAACTATTTCGCCATGCCGCCAAGCACGTTTGGCGCTATCTGCAAAGGCCTGGGCGAAGCGAAGCTCAACGCCAAACCGGCGCGCGTGGTAATGGAAAAACCGCTGGGAACGTCGCTCGCGACCTCCCGCGAAATCAACGACCAGGTTGGTGAATATTTCGAAGAGTGCCAGGTTTATCGTATCGACCACTATCTCGGCAAAGAGACGGTGCTCAACCTGCTGGCGCTGCGTTTCGCTAACTCTCTGTTCATCAATAACTGGGATTCCCGCACTATCGATCACGTGGAAATTACCGTGGCGGAAGAAGTGGGTATCGAAGGCCGCTGGGGTTACTTCGATCAGGCCGGACAGATGCGCGACATGATCCAGAACCACCTGCTGCAAATTTTGTGCATGATTGCCATGTCTCCGCCGTCAGACCTGAGCGCTGACAGCATTCGTGATGCCAAAGTGAAGGTGCTGAAATCCCTGCGTCGTATCGACCGCTCCAACGTACGTGATAAAACCGTTCGCGGTCAGTACACGTCTGGTTTTGCTCAGGGCAAAAAAGTACCGGGCTACCTGGAAGAAGAGGGTGCTAACAAGAGCAGCAACACTGAAACGTTCGTTGCTATCCGTGTGGATATTGACGACTGGCGCTGGGCTGGCGTGCCGTTCTATCTGCGTACCGGTAAGCGTTTGCCGACCAAATGTTCAGAAGTGGTGGTGTACTTCAAAACCCCGGAACTCAATCTGTTCAAAGAGTCCTGGCAGGAGCTGCCGCAGAACAAACTGACCATCCGTCTGCAGCCGGACGAAGGCGTGGATATTCAGATCCTCAACAAAGTGCCGGGTCTGGATCACAAGCACAACCTGCAAACCACCAAGCTTGATCTGAGCTACTCCGAAACCTTCAATGAAACGCATCTGGCCGACGCATATGAGCGCCTGCTGCTGGAAACCATGCGTGGGATTCAGGCGCTGTTCGTCCGCCGTGACGAAGTTGAAGAGGCGTGGAAATGGGTCGACTCCATTACCGAAGCCTGGGCCGCCGATCAGGATGCGCCAAAACCGTATCAGGCTGGCACCTGGGGTCCGGTTGCTTCCGTGGCGATGATCACCCGTGATGGACGGTCGTGGAACGAATTTGAGTGATCGCGGAGATACCCCAATGAGGGTATTTTACCGGTAACATGATCTGACACAGCATCTCATACGATATTTATACTTTTAAGCCCCGGATGGTTCACCACCGGGGCTTTTTTTATTACACTGACGGAAGATGAATTTGCCCCTGAGCTACAGCACAAGCGCGTTTCAGCATTGTTAATGACTCCTGAATATCGTGTTAATGCCTAAGCCCAGACACTCAGTATTTGAGGAGCTATTATGAATCCGTCATTGTTACGCGTAACAAATCGCATTATCGAGCGTTCGAAAGACACCCGTCGCGCCTACCTCGCGCGCATCAATCAGGCTAAATCTGACACCGTTCAGCGCTCCCGTCTGGCCTGCGGTAACCTCGCACACGGGTTCGCGGCCTGCCAGCCAGACGACAAGGCCTCGCTGAAAAGTATGCTGCGTAACAATATCGGCATCATTACCTCCTATAACGACATGCTTTCCGCCCATCAGCCTTACGAGCATTACCCGGACGTTATCCGCAAAGCGCTGCAAGGAGTAAACGCCGTAGCACAGGTTGCGGGCGGGGTACCTGCCATGTGCGATGGCGTAACCCAGGGGCAGGATGGAATGGAGCTGTCTCTGCTCAGCCGGGAAGTGATTGCCATGTCGGCGGCGGTAGGGCTGTCTCACAACATGTTTGATGGTGCGCTTTATCTCGGTGTGTGTGACAAAATTGTCCCGGGCCTGGCGATGGCCGCACTGTCGTTTGGTCATCTGCCATCGATTTTCATTCCGTCTGGCCCGATGGCCAGCGGTCTGCCGAACAAAGAAAAAGTCCGTATTCGTCAGCTGTATGCGGAAGGTAAAGTCGACCGGATGGCGCTGCTTGAATCCGAAGCCGCCTCCTACCACGCGCCGGGAACCTGTACTTTCTACGGTACAGCGAACACCAATCAGATGGTTATCGAGTTCATGGGCATGCAGCTCCCGGGGTCGTCGTTTGTACACCCGGATGCGCCAATGCGTGAAGCATTGACCGCCGCCGCCGCCCGTCAGGTCACCCGTTTGACCGGCAACGGCAACGAATGGATGCCGCTGGGTAAAATGTTCGATGAGAAAGTGGTGGTCAACGGCATCGTGGCGCTACTGGCGACCGGGGGATCCACTAACCACACCATGCATCTGGTGGCGATGGCGCGTGCGGCGGGGATTATCATCAACTGGGATGATTTCTCTGACCTGTCTGACGTGGTGCCGCTGATGGCTCGCCTGTACCCGAACGGCCCGGCGGATATCAACCACTTCCAGGCGGCAGGCGGCGTGCCTGTCCTGGTGCGTGAACTGCTGAAAGGCGGTCTGTTGCATGAGGACGTAGAAACCGTCGCCGGTCACGGCCTGCGTCGTTACACCATGGAGCCGTGGCTCAATAACGGCGAGCTGGACTGGCGTGAAGGGGCCGAGACGTCGCTGGATGACAGCGTGATCGCCAGCATTGATAAACCGTTCTCGCATCACGGCGGCACCAAAGTGCTGAGTGGCAACCTCGGTCGGGCAGTGATGAAAACGTCCGCCGTGCCGGTTGAGAACCAGATTATCGAAGCCCCGGCGGTGGTGTTTGAGAGCCAACATGACGTGCTGCCAGCGTTTGAAGCGGGCCTGCTGGACAAAGATTGCGTCGTCGTGGTGCGTCTTCAGGGACCAAAAGCCAACGGCATGCCAGAATTGCATAAACTTATGCCGCCATTAGGTGTATTATTGGACCGCTGTTTCAAAATCGCATTAGTTACCGATGGACGACTCTCAGGCGCATCCGGTAAAGTGCCGTCAGCCATCCATGTCACGCCTGAAGCCTATGACGGCGGGCTGCTGGCGAAAGTTCGCGACGGCGACATGATTCGCGTCAATGGACAAACCGGCGAGCTGACGCTGCTGGTAGATGAAGCCGAACTGGCTGCTCGTAAACCGCATCTGCCGGACCTGAGTGCATCCCGGGTAGGGACCGGGCGTGAAATGTTTAGCGCACTGCGTGAGAATCTCTCCGGTGCCGAGCAGGGCGCGACCTGCATCACTTTTTAATACGACAAGATTGATCATTCTGGCGAGAGAAAAACTCTGATGAAAAACTGGAAAACAAGTGCAGAAGCTATCCTGACCAACGGCCCGGTTGTCCCGGTTATCGTGGTTAATAAACTGGAACACGCGGTGCCGATGGCAAAAGCGCTGGTTGCAGGTGGCGTCCGTGTTCTGGAAGTGACCCTGCGTACGCCATGCGCCCTGGATGCCATCCGTGCTATCGCGAAGGAAGTGCCGGACGCTATTGTTGGGGCCGGTACCGTGACTAACGTACAGCAGTTGAAAGAAGTGACGGAAGCGGGCGCACAGTTCGCGATTAGCCCGGGTCTGACCGAGCCGCTGCTGAAAGCGGCAACCGAAGGCACCATTCCGCTGATCCCAGGTATCAGCACCGTGTCTGAACTGATGCTGGGCATGGACTACGGGCTGAAAGAGTTCAAATTCTTCCCGGCAGAAGCCAACGGTGGCACCAAAGCGCTGGCAGCGATTGCTGGTCCGTTCGCGCATATTCGTTTCTGCCCAACTGGCGGCATCTCCCCGGCGAACTATCGCGATTACCTGGCGCTGAAAAGCGTGCTGTGCATCGGGGGTTCCTGGCTGGTTCCAGCGGATGCGCTGGAAGCGGGCGATTACGACCGCATCACCAAAATTGCTCGCGAAGCGGTTGAAGGCGCGAAGTAATCACGTTTGCTGGCTGAACGGAAAACTGGGCGGGTCGCGTTAATGCGACCCGCCTTTTTTACCCCTGAACAACTTACCCCTGAACGACCACCGCACCTGTAGCGGCTTTTGCCCGTGCAACCGCCGATTCAACATCATCAGCCGTCGCTAACGCTACGCCCAGCCGACGCGTGCCTTCAATTTCTGGTTTACCGAACAGACGCAACTGCACGCCCGCACCCAGTGCGGCTTCCACGTTATTGAAGCGAACATTCTGGCTGGTCAGTTGGGGCAGAATTACCGCCGAGGCAGAAGGGCCGTACTGGCGAATGGCGCCAATCGGCAGACCCAGAAACGCGCGAACGTGCAGGGCAAACTCCGACAGGTCCTGGGAGATGAGCGTCACCATCCCGGTGTCATGCGGGCGCGGCGACACTTCGCTGAAAATCACCTCATCGCCACAGACAAACAGTTCCACGCCAAACAAACCGTAGCCGCCGAGCGCCAGCACCACTTCACGAGCGACGTTTTCCGCCCGCTCTTGGGCCAGGGCACTCATCTGCTGGGGCTGCCATGATTCGCGGTAGTCGCCATCCTCCTGACGATGACCGATAGGGGCACAGAAATGCACGCCGTCCACCGCGCTGATGGTCAGTAGCGTGATTTCAAAATCAAAATTCACCACGCCTTCAACGATCACACGTCCGGCGCCTGCCCGTCCACCTTGTTGGGCATACTCCCACGCCGCCGCGAGTTGATCTTCGCGGCGAATAAAACTCTGACCTTTGCCGGAAGAACTCATTACCGGTTTGATGATGCAGGGCAGGCCGATTTCAGACACCGCCGCGCGGAAACTCTCTTCACTGTCAGCAAAACGGTAGCTCGACGTTGGCAGGCGAAGCTCTTCTGCCGCCAGACGACGAATGCCCTCGCGGTTCATGGTGAGTTTGGTAGCGCGGGCGCAGGGCACCACGTTTTGACCCGCCAGTTCCAGCTCTATCAGCATATCGGTGGCGATGGCTTCGATTTCCGGCACGATGAAGTGCGGTTTTTCCCGTTCGACCAGCGCCTTCAGCGCCTGCCCGTCCAGCATGTTAATGACATGGCTGCGATGGGCCACGTGCATCGCCGGCGCGTCTGCATAGCGATCGACGGCGATAACTTCTATCCCCAACCGCTGGCATTCAATAGCCACTTCCTTACCCAGCTCGCCAGAGCCCAATAACATTACGCGGGTTGCCGCCGGACGCAGCGCGGTGCCTAGTACAGTCATAACGAATTTCCACAGTAAAAAAATGGACGTCAGTATATACGAAAACGTTTGCGTGTGTCTTGTGGCAACCTGACCCCGGATGAAACGTTGTACTTTGCGCATCTTTAGCCAGGCCAGACATTTCCTGACATCGTCTCGCTTAGGCTAAGGAAATTATTACTGCGTCGTGAGGGCAAAATGGCAAACTGGCTCAATCAGCTTCAATCACTGCTCGGACAATCATCTTCTTCCTCCTCTGCTCAGTCATCGGGCGAGCAGGGCCTCAGTAAACTGCTGGTGCCGGGGGCGCTCGGCGGGTTGGCTGGGTTACTGGTCTCCAGTAAATCGTCACGTAAATTGCTGACAAAATATGGCACCGGCGCGCTGCTGGTCGGCGGCGGGGCGGTGGCAGGTACCGTGTTATGGAACAAATACAAAGACAAGATCCGCACCGCTCATCAGGGCGAGCCGCAGTATGGGCAGCAAACCAGCCCGTTGGATGTGCGCACCGAGCGTTTGATTCTGGCGCTGGTGTTTGCGGCGAAAAGTGACGGGCACATCGACGAGAAAGAACGTGCGGCGATTGACCAGCAGCTGCGTGAAGCGGGGGTGGAAGCGCAGGGGCGTGAGCTGGTCGAGAAAGCGATTGCTCAGCCTTTGGATCCGCAACGGCTGGCGAAAGATGTACGCAATGAAGAGGAAGCCCTGGAGCTTTATTTCCTCAGCTGTGCCGCCATCGATATCGATCACTTTATGGAGCGGAGCTATCTTAATGCGCTCGGCGATGCGCTGAAAATTCCTCAGGAGGTGCGCGATGGCATCGAAGCGGATTTAAAAGCGCAAAAACAGTCGCTTTAACGACAGAATGGCATGTTTCGCTTGCATCGCTCTGCACATTTGCCACCCTTAGGGTAAGGTAATTTGCAGAAGAACAATGACATGCCACCCAAAGCAAAACGTATTCCCCACGCCATGAGCCTTCATGGCGACAACCGCATCGACAACTACTACTGGCTGCGTGACGACGACCGCGCGCAGCCCGCCGTGCTTGAGTACCTGAAACAGGAGAACGACTACGGGCATGAGGTCATGGCCTCGCAGCGTACCCTGCAGGAACAGGTGCTCAAGGAAATTGTCGATCGTATCCCGCAGCGTGAGGTGTCCGCGCCTTACGCCAAAAACGGTTATCGCTACCGCCAGATTTACGAACCGGGCTGCGAGTACGCGATTTATCAGCGTCAGTCGGTGCAGAAAGAGGAGTGGAACGATTGGGAGCTGCTGCTGGATGGAAATCAGCGTGCGGCGCACAGCGAGTTCTACACTCTCGGTGGGCTGGGCATTTCTCCTGACAATACCCTGATGGCGTTGACGGAGGATTATCTGTCCCGTCGCCAGTATGGCCTGCGTATCAGAAATCTGGAGAACGACAACTGGTACCCTGAGACGCTGGAAAACGTTGAGCCGGGGTTTGTCTGGGGGAATGATTCACAGACGCTGTATTACGTGCGAAAACACCCAACCACGCTGTTGCCGTATCAGGTCTGGCGACATACCGTCGGGATGCCGGAGACGGTGGACGAGCTGGTGTACGAAGAGAAAGACGACACGTTTTACGTCAGCCTGCATAAAACCAGTTCAAAGCACTATGTGATTATCCATCTGGCGAGCGCCACCACCAGTGAAGTCCTGTTGCTCGATGCCGAGTTGCCGGATGCGCAGCCGCTGTGCTTCCTGCCACGTCGGAAGGATCATGAATACAGCCTCGACCATTTCCAGCATAATTTTTACCTGCGCTCGAATCGTGACGGCAAAAACTTCGGTCTGTATCGTAGCCCGGTGCGCGATGAACGACGTTGGGAAGCGCTGATCCCTCCGCGCGACGCCGTGATGCTGGAGGGTTTTACGCTGTTCACTGACTGGCTGGTGGTCGAAGAGCGTCAGCACGGGCTGACCAGCCTGCGCCAGATAAACCGGAAAACGCGTGAATCCATCGGGATAGCCTTTGACGATCCGGCGTATGTCACCTGGCTGGCGTACAATCCTGAGCCTGACACTTCGCGTCTGCGGTACGGGTATTCCTCCATGACCACGCCGGATACGTTGTTCGAACTGAACATGGATACCGGCGAGCGCACCGTGCTTAAGCAGCAGGAAGTGACCGGGTTTGATGCCAGCCGTTATCGCAGTGAACATTTATGGATCAAAGCCCGGGATGGCGTGGAAGTGCCGGTGTCACTGGTTTATCACCGGGAGCATTTCCGCCAGGGCAACAATCCGCTGTTGGTGTACGGCTACGGCTCTTACGGTGCCAGCATGGATGCGGATTTCAGCAGCAGCCGATTAAGCCTGCTCGACCGCGGCTTCGTCTTTGCCATCGCTCACGTTCGTGGCGGCGGTGAGCTGGGGCAGCAGTGGTATGAAGACGGTAAGTTCCTGCTAAAGAACAACACCTTCAATGACTATCTCGATGTCTGCGACGCACTGCTGGCGCAGGGCTATGGCAATCCCTCACTCTGTTACGGCATGGGTGGCAGTGCGGGCGGGATGCTGATGGGCGTCGCTATTAACCAGCGTCCCGACCTGTTCCACGGCGTGATAGCCCAGGTGCCGTTTGTTGATGTCCTGACTACCATGCTCGATGAATCTATCCCGCTGACCACCGGAGAGTTTGAGGAGTGGGGCAATCCGCAAGATCCTGAGTATTACCACTACATGAAAGGCTACAGCCCGTATGACAACGTCGAGAAAAAGGCGTATCCGCATCTGCTGGTCACGACCGGACTGCATGATTCCCAGGTGCAATACTGGGAGCCAGCAAAATGGGTGGCGAAGCTGCGCGAGCTGAAAACTGACGACAATCTGTTGTTACTGTGCACCGATATGGATTCCGGGCACGGCGGTAAGTCGGGGCGCTTTAAAAGCTATGAAGGGGTGGCGATGGAATTCACGTTCCTGATTGCGCTGGCCCAGGGCACTTTGCCGGGCCAGGCGCCGCGATAGCTACTCGCCCAGCCAGTGTTTCAGCGTCAGGCGCAGTTCAGGGCTCATCGTGTTGAGATTATTGAACAGCCAACGGAGGTAGCCGGGATCTTTCTCAGCTACCTCTGCCACCGGTTTTCCGCGATATTTACCGAAGGTGAAGGTGGTCATCAACGCCGGACGACCGGTGATATCGGCCATCTGATCGGCACTCCAGCCGGAGACATTGATAATATCAATCAGCAGCGCGGCGGTGATGTAGCAATCATACAACGCGCGGTGATGATGCAAACCCGGCGGCGTGGCCACGTTAAGTTTGCGTGATTTATACAACGCCATATTGCTGTACTTAATACCCGGCCACAGGCGGCGGGCCAACTTCATCGTGCATATCCACTCGCCGTTCATTTCCGGCAATACGCGGCGGTCAAAGCTGGCATTGTGTGCCACGTACCATGTGCTGCCCTGATAATACGGCACCACGTCCTCAATCCACGGTTTATCGGCCACCATATCTTCGGTGATGCGATGAATTGCCATCGCCTGGGGGCTGATGGGTCTGTCCGGGCGCACGAGATGGCTCATGGGATTGGTTATCTTGCCGTCAACGATGTCCACCGAGGCGATTTCAACCACGCCTCCTTGTAAATCACAGGTTTCCGTATCGATAACGCGTAACATGGTGCTCTCCCGGCTGAAAAGAGGCAGGTTATGCGTCACAGAGGCTTTCGTCAATGGCGCAGAAGATTTCACTGAGCGGAATGATATCGCCTTCCCAACCTCCGTCATACTGTCGTCCGGTTAACAGCAGTTCTCCGCTGTCGGCGCGAACGATCAGCTGTCCGTTTTCATCCCACAGTGCACTGCCGTCTGCATAGTTGGATTTCAGCACCGCAATGGCGTAGCGGTGAGCCAGGCGTTGGAGGTGTTGTCCGGATTGCTGTTGTTGGAAGTCGGTAGTGCAGGTGCCGGTCGCCAGCAGTGCGGCGTTCGAGTCAAGTTCATTGCCTTTCGCTTCAGGGGCGAGAACACTGATGTGATGGGTATTCGGAGTCAGGCAAGTCCCCTGGCCCTGCTGCAACGTTAGCGGCGCGGTGCCATCGGGTACAAAAATGGCCACCCCTTTGCAGCGTTGACCGTTCATTTCAACCGGCATTCCGGCCACAATGGTCATGCCGTGGCGCGCCGCCGCATCGCTTAGGGGCTCAAGCAGTTGTTCATCCGGTGGAGGGGGCAGGGACGTTCGGGGTCCGGGGCCGGTTAACGACATTTCCGGGAAAACGAGCAGTTGGCAGGCGTGCTGTGCAGCCGCTTCGATAAAACGTAAATGGTGGGCAATATTATCCGCAACGCTCCTGTTGCGGGCCGTGTACTGTGCAGCAGCAATTGTCCATGCAGGCATAGTGGCTTCCTTAACACGTATTCCGACTCAGCGTCCCTGAGCCGGTATTCAGAATCTTCTCAAGATTTTAGCAATAGCTGTGTAAGGAAGTGTAACAGTGAGTAAGTCTTACTTCTGTTTAGGTTCGTAGGGCAGGCGCGAAAGGTTCACCGATGCCAGACGATGGGCGATCAGTCGCTCACGAAACCAGTCGCGCAGATGGGCAGGTTGCTCACGCTCAACCACTTCTGCCACGATAGGCATATTGTAGCGCTCTTTAAAGGCGACCCCGGCGGCGGCCAAATCGACGTTCACTTTGTCCATCTCGTCCTGGGGGATTTTTGCCAGATTGGTGGTCATCATAGGCTCCTTCTGTTTCCGGGGCTGAAAGTACTAAGAGTGTCGCGAAATAGCAAGGCCAACGGCGGTGAATCTCGACGTAAACATTATAGAGCGTTATTCTTTCACCCAAATAGATAACAAAAGGGAATGAAGAGAATGAATCGTATCGCTTCACGCGCGCTGCGCGCCGGTGTGTTCCTGACCTGCGTCTTAACCACTTCCGCTGCTTTTGCACACGCTCATCTTAAGCATCAATATCCTGCGGCCGATGCACAGGTCACCGCTGCGCCCCAGGCGTTAACCCTGAATTTTTCCGAAGGTCTTGAAGTCAAATTCAGCGGCGTGACCCTGACCGGTCCGCAGCAGGCCCAGGTACCTGTTGGTGCGGTGAAACTCAATGAAAAAGATAATACTCAACTTATCGTCCCGGTTGAGGAATTGCTCAAGCCTGGTGACTACAGAGTAGACTGGCACGTAGTGTCGGTCGATGGCCACAAGACCAAAGGCCAGTATCAGTTCAGTGTGAAATAATCGTGCTTGCATCTGCCTATGTCGGGCTGCGATGCCTGCATTTTATCACCGTGATGCTGTCGTTCGGCTGCGTGCTGTACGGTGCCTGGTGGGCCACCCCGCAGCTTCGGCGGTTGATGATGCTGCGCTTTATGCCACTGCTCCGTGTGACGCTGCTGATCAATGCCGTGTCAGCAACTCTGATGCTGATGTTACAGGGCGGTCTGATGGCGAACGGTTGGGGCGATGTGCTGCAACCAGACATCTGGCTAGCGGTAACAGGCACACGATTTGGAAGCATTTGGCAGTGGCAAATTCTGCTGACGTGGGTGGCATTGGCGATTGTCTGCCTCAGGCCGCATCGACTGGCCCCTTTGCTGCTGATCCTCTGTGTGGCGCAGCTCCTGCTGATGGCAGGCGTGGGACACGCGGCGATGCAGGATGGTGCTATCGGCGCGCTACAGCGTCTGAATCACGCGATTCATTTGCTGTGTGCGGGCGCGTGGTTTGGAGGCCTGCTGCCATTCCTGTACTGCCTGCATCTGGCCAAAGGACCATGGCGGACTTCAGCCATCAACACCATGATGCGCTTTTCGCGCTATGGGCATCTTGCGGTAGCCGGTGTGGTGCTGAGCGGAATAACCAATGCCTGGTTGATTCAGGGGCAACTGGTGAGTGACTCAGGATACGGGCGGCTGTTGTTGGTGAAATGTGCGTTAGTGGCGCTGATGGTGGTAATCGCGTTAGCGAACAGGTATGTTTTGGTGCCGCGGATGGCATCCAACAGGCAGCACTGTCAGGCGCTGTTTCTGCGAACCACCCAGCTGGAGATGATTTTAGGAACTCTGGTTTTAGCGACGGTCAGTCTGTTCGCAACCTGGGAACCGTTCTGAATTAAGTGGCGAACTCATGAAAAAACTCGTTCTATCAATGCTGTTACTGGCAACTTCCGGAACCGCTCTGGCGGCACCGCAGATTATCACCGTCAGCCGTTTTGAAATCGGCAAAGCGCAATGGGCGTTCAATCGCGAAGAGGTGATGCTCACCTGCCGTCCGGGTCATGCGCTGTACGCCATCAACCCGAGTACTCTGATGCAGTATCCGCTGAACGCGGCTGCTGAGCAGGAAATGAAAGAGGGGAAAACCACCGCTCAGCCTATTTCTGTTATCCAGGTAGACGATCCAGCGCATCCGGGGCAAAAGATGAGTTTGGCCCCATTCATTGCCCGCGCCGAGAAGCTCTGTTAACACCTGACACTAAGCGATTGACTGACAATAAAAAACCGCAAGTTATTCTGACGAATGCTTGCGGTTTTTACTTTTTGTGACGCGTTGCTCGCGGTTTTTTTCTGACCACTTTTGTCGCGGACTGGAAAACCTGGCACGGTCATCTATTCTTAAAGGGCAAGGCGACTTTAGCCTGCATTAATGCCAACTTTTAGCGCACGGCTCTCTCCCAAGAGCCATTTCCCTGGACCGAATACAGGAATCGTATTCGGTCTCTTTTTATCTGTAATTCACATCAGAGAGTGACAACGCCAGTTACCCGACTAACACGTCTCAGTGACTGACCTGATGTCTTTTATATCACATCAAAATCGGTCTTAACATTTTTTTTACAGGAAAATTCGCGCTGTTGTTCAGGCAAAAAAAATCCCCTTCACTTCGCAGGGTAAAGGGGAAAAGCTTGCAATGAATATTATATTTCGGACTCACTTTTGCAGCGTTACAGGGATATGCAGTGCCGCGAGGTGGATGGTCTGAAAGTTGCGCGTCCAGGGTTGATGGAGTCAGTCAGACCTGAAATGTTCCTCAACGAGTCGACAGGAAGAACGACGCATCGCTTAACATTTCGTAGCTGATGTTATGTGGAGAGGCGATTCGGTTCAAATAACAAGTTGTTTAATTTTGAACAGTTCTCATGGCCTGAGGCCGTTACATAGGCGTGACGATGTCCGGATAGAGGAGGGTTTCGAGATAGCTGACCAGCAACCAGATTTGATCGCTCAGGATGAACCAGATACCGAATCCAAGTATAACCAGGACCAGGATTGTCAGGGCAATTTCAATTTTGCTCATAGCCAGGATATACCGCCAGCGAGGAATCGGGGGAATAACCCGCGGATGATAGCGAAACATCAGGGCTATGCGCAATTGTAATACGCAAAAGCCTCTGCCTGTGAACAGGCAGAGGCTCATTAAAGAAAAATTAGGCGTTGGGGAACAGGGATCGAAACTGCACGGCCATCTCATCGAGTAGGGCAAAACGACGGCGATACTCAGCGCGTTTTTTGCTGGCAATCTCTTCGATGGATTTCCGGTCCTGCTGTAACGGCAGTTGCCAACGGAATTCGCTGGTTTTCACCCCGTCGATGGAGGCCCAAAACTCATCATAGCTGGCATGGAAATGACGGCCCTTACTAAAACGGTAGCGCAGGGCCCGGAATACGTGACCGTTATCGCTGACACCGGAAAGTGACGTAACCCCACACTCGGCCGCCATCAGGCCAAAAAATGCCACCAGAATGCGTTTAGGGAACAGTCCGTAACAGGCGCGAGTGGCATGTTTAATCACCTCATGAGAAACACTGCGGCGTGGACCTTGTAATCCTCCAATGACAATTTCCCAGCCATCCTGATTGCGATTGACGCTGAACGTGGCGCTGGCAAGCACTACATTATCCGCGGTGCAGAACCACAGCGTGCTTTCACCCTCGCGTTCGGCTTTACGCGCGCAGGAGGCGTAGAGCGTTAAATGCGCATCGTCTTTACCGATAAGCGTCATCAGCGCCGTGGGTTCGGTTGCCAGTAATGCACTGGCAAGCCGCGGGCTTTTCATCGAATCAACAAACTGATAGTGACCGACAATGGCTTGCGCACGTTGCGTAGACGACAGACCACGGGAGAGATACTGGCGATGCGTTTTACTCGGTAACGTCACCTGGGCATTCAGCAGTCGCATGAAATCGGGACGCTGCCCAAGATTGTCGAGCATCATTCGGGTCGAGCGATAAAAAATCATCGTCCTCAGCAGGAATTTCAGGCGATAGTCTGCTTTTTTCCAGATAGGTGCCGGGGCAAGATTGCCTTTGACCAAGTCGGAAAGAAGATGTGCTCGCGGTGCAGGTGAATAGGCGGAATGCAGGGTGTTGTCCGTCACGATAATAACCTCATCATTGTTATGACGCTATTCTAGCGACCGGTGAGGTTTATCTTAATGGGGGCGGAGACTTTATTACCCGTTCGTTTACGCGCGATTTAAGTTATTCGCTAGAGCCAGAGAATATTTGTAGATCCCCTATACTTATCTCAGGGGTAAATTTTATGTATCAGCGAATTAATGGCTCAGCATGGCGGCATATCTGGTTAATGGGCGATCTGCATGGCTGCTTTAACCTCTTGATGTCCAAGCTTAAAGAGCTGGATTTTAATCCCTACGAGGATCTGCTTCTGTCGGTGGGCGATCTTATCGACCGTGGGCCTAATAGCCTCAAGTGCCTGAGTTTAATTGAACAAAAATGGTTTATTGCTATTCGGGGTAATCACGAGCAAATGGCGATCGAAGCCCTTGAAGATCATCAATTATCGCTGTGGGCATTAAACGGTGGCGATTGGTTTACGCATTGTTCTGCTGGCGAAAAACAGCGAGTGCGGGATTTATTACATGCGTGCCAGCAATTACCCTATATTATTGAAGTCGATACCGCGACAGGTACTCATATTATTGCTCACGCCGATCACCCGGCGGCACGTTATCACTGGCAGCAGGAACTGGACTGGCATCGGGTACTTTGGGATCGGCAGCGGCTGAGTGACCATCTGGCAGGAAAGCATTCGACGATTGAAGGTGCCGCTCATTTCTGGTTTGGACACACGCCGTTGAAACATCGCTACGATACGCAAAATCAGCATTACATCGACACCGGCGCGGTATTTGGCGGGAACTTAACGCTGGTGCAACTGCAGTAACGTTTTACAAATCGCTGTACTCCTGAGCGGGGTGCCAGAAGCCATCGATAAAATCCTCCACTGGGAAGCACCCCCCCTGGCGCAGACGCTGATCGTCCATCGCACGCAGGCACTGGGATTCGGTGTTGTAGACGTCTACCACAATGTCTTCGCAGCCGCCGTCGAGATAACAAATAAACAGAACCAATGCGAACATCTCACCCTCACGCGCATCCATTACCCGTTAAGTGTAAGAGAGATAAGCGAAAGGCGAAAATAAATAACCCGCCTAAATTGGGCGGGTTCCTGTTGGGTCAGGCAAGGCGCATAACCCAGGCGTCGGTCTTACGGTCGTAATGTTGGCGGTAAAGGACAGAATGCTCCCCATCAAGAATGGCGGGAACGCTGGTATCGGCATCCCATGCATCGAGTTGCATGCACAAATCAGGATCGGATTTACAGGGTATGCTTAACGTTCGCTCCCCTTGCTGCTCGCCATGCAGCTCGGCGTCATCAATTTCAAAGGCGCCTATACGTACGCTGGTTTTGGTCATAATGCTCTTCGGTTGTCTGCTTCACTGTGGTACGACCAGTTAGGTCCTCCCATTTTTCAGCGTAGACAACGGCGAGCATTTTGCCAGTCAGAACGTGCTTATTTTTACCGAGCCGCTACGCCTTGCCCGCGAACAGTTTTCCGTCGCGGACCAGCTCACGCGGGTAGCTATTCTTGAGGCGTGAGCCGACTTTTTTCGCCAGCCCCAGCGGATGTCCCTGAAAGGTCACGATAACATCGTCCCGCTTTGGTGGGGTTTCTGGCCACACGTCCCGGCCGCGATACCACTCTTCGGCTTCCGCCAGGGTCAGTTCAAATCGCGAACTTATTTCACCCGCCAGCGCGATGACCGCCTCATGCTGCCAGCGAAAACCTTTGTTAAAGGTCTCGGCCAGGCGAAGGCCGAGGCGTGAAAAACGCACTTTGCCGATCAACGGTTCAATCTCAGCCGGGAACAGCCAGATCTCTTTATCGCGTTGCCACAGGTTGAGCGTGTCATCCCAGTGTAATCCTACGGCGGCAGCGGCCTGTACCACTGCGGCAGACTCGCGGGTTTTCATTGGCGTAAACGGGAATTTCCCGACTTTATAACCAGGCGCCGGAAGGGCATCGATCGCGGCCGTTTTATGCAGGCGGGCGACGAAAAAACCTTCACAGTCATAGATCTGCGGGAAGACGTGCAGATAACCCTCCGGCGTTAGTGCCAGTTCTGCGCCCTCGAACAGCGCCTTGAGCGGGACGACCTCAACGGCCTGCGGATAGCGTGCCAGCAGCCAGTCCAGCACCTCTTCATTTTCTTCGCGGTTCAGGGTGCAGGTGGAATACACCAGCGTACCGCCAGGGCGAAGCGCGTGAAATGCGCTGTCGATGAGTTCGCGCTGGGTCTGTGCTATCTCGCGGTTGCTTTCAGCAGACCAGTTTTTCAGCGCGTCCGGATCTTTACGCACCACGCCTTCCCCGGAGCAGGGCGCATCGAGCAGAACGGCATCGAAACATTCTGGCAGCGCGGCACCAAATACGCGGCCGTCGAAATGGGTGAGGGCTACGTTGCTTATCCCACAGCGGCTAATATTGGCATGCAGCACTTTTACGCGGCTGGCGGAAAACTCATTAGCAAGGATTGCGCCCTGATTGCCCATTCGCGCGGCGATTTGCGTGGTTTTAGAACCGGGAGCGGCGGCAACATCCATGACCCGGCCCGGCTGATTGTCATCGGCAAACAGGGCAGTGACCGGCAGCATGGAGCTGGCTTCCTGAATGTAGAACAGGCCGCTCAAATGTTCGGCCGTGCTGCCCAGCGGCAGGGCATCTTCATCTTCGCGCTCAATCCAGAAACCTTCCTCGCACCACGGAACCGGTGTGAGCTGCCAGCCGTAAGGCGCTACCAGATTCAGAAAATCGGCGACGGAAATTTTGAGGGTGTTCACGCGAATACTGCGACGCAGCGGTTGTTGACAGGCGGCGATGAAGTCGTCGAAAGAGAGATGAGCGGGCATTGCTGCACGCATCACCTCGAGGAAGGAGTCAGGAAGATAAGCCACTAAACGCACCAGATTCATAAACGGGTGCGCAGTTTAGCACAGCGACTCCGGCTTCTTACAGCCGGAGTCGTGCAGGTTTAACGCGGCAGGGCGGTGCCCCAATCACGCCACTCTTTCGGTTCCGTATCCTGCAACAGGAAATGTTTGTTTTCCTGGGCTTTCGGCGCCAGCGGCGTTCCTGGTGGGGTGGCAAAGGCGATACCACCGCGAATGAACTGGTTGAAGGTCCCGGTCTTCACCACGCCGCCGATAATTCCGAAGTCGAGGTTGTAGCCAGATGCCAGCCAGAACACCGAGTTATTGCGTACCAGATGCTGGTAACGCTGGCTGATACGCAGCGTCACCATCACCCGATCGGACAACGACCCGAGGTGCAGGCCGGTGACGGTTCCGACTTCAATCCCGCGGAACAATACCGGTGTGCCAATACTTAAGGAGCCCGCTTCAGGTGCTTCGACGATAATGCTCAGCCCATCGAGATAACGAGAATCGGTGATCGTCGCTTCCTGCAGTTCGAAGTCACGACGTGCATTGCCCCCGCGTCCGGGTTCGACGTTGATGTACGGCTGCAAAATGGTATCCAGATGCTCAACGCCTGCGGCTGAAATCTGCGGTGTGACCACCGAGAATCGGGTGCCGTTGCGGGCAAAAGTCTTCACGTATTCCGGGTACAGTACCGCTTTAGCCTGAACTTCATTACGAGAGGTAATCAGTTCTAACGTCTGGATCTGACCAATATTGATGCCCAGATAACGAATCGGCATCCCTTCCGCCAGCTTACCGGCGTCGAAGGCGTGGAGCGTGATCTGGCCCCCGACCGCACGCGCAGAGGTTTCTGACGGATAGAGAATGCGTTTATCCCCTTTACGCGCGCCTGCGCCCGCGCCGCTCAGGTTATCAAAGCTTATCGCCCCGCGCAGAGCACGAGAGAGCGGCGATGCCTGAACGGTCAGCCCGCTGCCGTTTAGCTGGACTTTCGCCCCGCCTTCGGCCCAGAAAACGCTGTTTTGGGTCAGCAGATTGCGGTATTCCGGTTTGATGTGCAGTTCGATATCAAACGCGTTGGCCCGTGGGCGAACGGTAATAACTTCCCCGACTTCAAATTTACGGTACAGAACCACCGAACCCGCCTGTACATCCGGCAAGGTGTCTGCCGTCAGGGTGAGAGTGGTGGTGGGCAGATCGCCGAGACTGTTTTCCAGCGCTTTTTCAAGATTGGCGTACAGCGGATAGTCCTGCTTCATCGCGCCTTTTTCGCCGGGCAGAATACGGATCCCGCCGCTGATCCATTCGCTGGCGCTGGCCCCCAGGAACTCAATACCGTCGAGACCAACTTTGACGTCGACCCGGCTGTTGACCACAAACTTACTGTCGCCATGAACGAGGTCGCGATATTGCGGATCGATGGCAACAGAGAACGAGACGCCTTTCCCGGTGAGCGTACGCTCAAGAACCTGACCGATTTTAATCCCGTGCAGGATAACCGGCTGGCCCGCGTCGACACCGTAAGAATCCGGCGCGCTGAGGGTCAGGGTCGCAACTCCGGGTTCCTGAAGCAGCGTCTTATCCGCAGGTACCACCACAAAATGGTTACGCGGCTGGCCTTCGCCCGGGACCAGCTCAAAGGTGCTACCGGTAAGCAGTGAACTCAGATTGGTGTTTTCCAGGGACAGCTTCGGATTACGCAGTTCAATACGGGTTTTATCACGCAGCAGATTCACTACGCTCGGATCAACGGTCATTTCACCGCTGACCGCGCCGCCCGGATTGAGGTCGAGCTTGGTCAACTGACCGACTTCCAGCCCCTGATACATGAGTGCAGTCGAGCCCGCTTTCAGACCCGCGCCGTCTGGCAGGTCGAGTTTGACAATGACCCCACGCTGGCTGTGCGCCAGGTCGGCATACAGGCCAAACTCATCATTCTGTTCGGCAGGCTTCGAGGCTTCCGGTGAGTCAAAGGCAATCGCGCCGTTGACCAGCGCCGCCAGGCTTTCGAGCTGCACTTTCGCGCCGCTCAGGCCGACATCCGCTTTAATACCGGACACGTTCCAGAATCGGCTGCCTTTTTTCACCAGATTCGTGAAGCGGCGGTCAATCAGAATATCAACGGTGACGCCCTGATTATTGGTGTTAATCGCATAGTCATACACGCGTCCGACCGGGATTTTACGGAAGTACACCAGCGAGCCGCTGTTGAGTGAGCCTAAATCCGGAGCATGCAGATGGATCATCAGCTCGCCGTTGTTCAGACGATATTTAGGCTGCGTATCTAACGCGGTGAAGTGGTCTTTCTTCTCACCTTTACCCGGCATCATGCCGATGTAGTTCCCTCCAACCAGCGCATCCAGACCCGATACCCCTGCCAGTGACGCTTTCGGTGTCACCAGCCAGAACTGCGTTTCCTGGCGTAGGGCATCTTTCATATCGCCTTTAATGCTGGCTTTGACCTCAATACGGTTGAGATCTTTCGCCAGGCTAATTTCTTCCACGGTGCCCACTTCAACGCCCTGATAGCGCACAGGCGTTCGGCCGGGAACAATGCCATCGGCAGAAATAAAATCGATAGTCACGGTAGTGCCGCGATCCTCAACGCTATTCCAGATAAGCCAGCCCGCAATCAGCAAGGCAATGACCGGCAGCAGCCAGAAAGGGGAGATACGGCGTTTCGTTTTAATTCTCGCTTCAGTCGGTGAAGCGGGCGTTTCCTGACTCATGTGCATCCCAAAGTAAGCGGCTGTCCAGCCATTCAACAGCAAGAATAGTCAATATTACCGCAGCACCGAAATAAAACGCAGCGGGTCCCATAGTAAAAGCAAGTAACTGATCGCGATTGATAAGCGACATCATCAGCGAGATGACAAACAAATCGAGCATCGACCAGCGACCAATCCACGTCACAAAGCGCAACAGAAGGATACGGGTGCGCAATCCCTGTTCACATTTAAAGTGAATGGATACCAACAGGGTAATCAACACCAGCACCTTGGTGAAAGGCACCAGAATACTGGCGATAAACACCACGGCCGCAATCGGAATATTGCTGCTGGCGAGCGAGATTATCCCGGACAGGATCGTGTCTTCCTGGCGAGCGCCATTCACATAGATTATCGAAATCGGCAGCAGGTTCGCCGGGATTAAAAAAATCAGCGAGGCAATCAGCGCCGCCCAACTTTTTTGCAGGCTATACGCCCGGCGATGACGAAGCGGGATGTGACAGCGACGACAGCGCCCGCGCGCGTCTGAGAATCCGGTGTGGTGGCAGCCCAGACACACCTGCAGACCCGGATCGGGGCGTTGAGCAGGGCGATGAGGATAAAAACGGTCCCAGAGCTGTTCGACGTTGAGATGGATCAGCGTCAAGATACTCAACAGCACCAGAGAAATAAAAGCGACTAGCCCCAATCCCGGCTGGAGAAAGGCGTAATCCTGGACCTTAATCGACGCCACGCCGACCCCAACGAGGTAGATATCCAGCATTACCCACTCTTTGAGGCGCTCCAGCATCAGCAGCACCGGGCGAAGATTCATGCCGAGAATATTACCGAGCCATAAATAAGCGATAGCAATCACCAGCACCAGCGGCGCGCCCACACTGCAAAACAGCACCATCGCGGCGGGAATGGGGTCGCCCTGTTCGGTCATCTGCCAAATCCCCTGCATCAGGTTGGCATCAATGCGCACCCCGAGAAGATGCAGACGAAGCAGCGGTTCGCTCCAGGCAAAAGGCATCAGCAACATCATGGTAACAGCCATCGCCGCGAGGCGGGTCAGCGACCAGTCACGTCCATCACGAATTTTTGCATCGCACCGTGGGCAATATGCACTCTGCGTCCTTTTGACCACAGGCAGACTGAACAGCACGTCACACTGGGGACAGCGATGATATTCCGGTGGTGCCAGCGGATTGCCAATCGCATGGACGGTGATTTTTTTACCCGGCGAAATTTGAGAAGCTCTTAGTGCCATTTATTAGCTTTAGAAATGAATGTATAACTCTATCTTAACCTATGAATGGATTCATCTTGAGCCTGAACGCATTTAATGCTTATTTTAATAGGCTATGCGTCGGCGATGACCGGCTTCGAAGTAAGACAACAAGTGATTGAATAATGAGCAAATCAGAGTTTTACGCGGATCTTAACCGCGATTTTCAGGCATTAATGGCAGGTGAAACCAGTTTTTTAGCCACACTCTCTAATACCAGTGCGTTGCTGTTTGAACGCCTGTCTGAGGTTAACTGGGCCGGTTTTTATCTTCTCGAAGGTGATACGCTGGTTTTAGCCCCGTTCCAGGGCAAAATTGCCTGCGTACGTATTCCGGTCGGACGTGGCGTATGCGGCACCGCGGTGTCACAAAATCGTGTCCAGCGCGTAGAAGACGTTCATGCCTTTGACGGTCACATTGCCTGTGATGCGGCAAGCAACTCAGAAATCGTACTGCCACTTGTGGTAAACGGACACATTATTGGGGTGCTGGATATCGACAGTCCCGCGTATTCCCGCTTCACGACTGAAGATGAACAGGGGCTTCGTGAGCTGGTCGGCCACCTTGAACAGGTGCTTGCGGCGACCGATTATCACAAATTCTTTCAGCCTGTCGCAGGATAATCAACGGATAACGTAGCATTTACCGATGGCGTCATTATAATGACGCCTGTTCATGCCCGCGGTATGTTGGCTACGTCCGTTGTAATCAGGAAATTTCATGGAAAATCAACCTAAGTTGAATAGCAGTAAAGAAGTTATCGCTTTTCTGGCCGAACGATTCCCACAATGTTTCAGCGCCGAAGGTGAAGCACGCCCGCTGAAAATTGGAATTTTTCAGGATCTGGTGACTCGCGTTGAGGGTGAAATGAACCTCAGCAAAACCCAGCTTCGTTCCGCCCTACGTCTTTATACTTCCAGCTGGCGCTACCTGTACGGCATCAAAGCGGGCGCGACCCGTGTTGATCTCGACGGGAACCCATGCGGTGAGCTGGATGAGCAGCATGTGACTCACGCGCGTCAGCAGCTTGAAGAAGCGAAAGCCCGTGTGCAGGCACAGCGTGCTGAGCAGCAGGCGAAAAAACGTGAAGCCGCTATTGCTGCGGGTGAGCCTGTTGATGCGCCGCGCCGTGAGCGTAAACCGCGTCCGGCAGCTCCACGTAAAGATGCGGGTGCTAATAAACCGCGTCCGGCAGCAAAACCGGCCGCCGCGAAAGCGCCACGTCCGGAACGTGAAGAGCGTCATACCCCGGTATCAAACATTTCTGAACTGAGCGTTGGCCAGTCTCTGAAGGTGAAAGCGGGCAATAACGCAATGGACGCCACTGTACTGGAAATCACCAAAGATGGCGTTCGTGTACAGCTGACTTCTGGTATGTCAATGATTGTACGCGCAGAACACTTAGTGTTCTGAAACGGAGGCCGGGCCTGGCATGAACAACTTTTTTAAGGTCACCGCGCTCGCTGGCATGCTGTTGATGGCAGGCCAGTCGTTCGCCGTGGACGATATTACTCGTGCTGACCAGATTCCAGTTCTTAAGGAAGAGGCTCAGCACGCAACGGTAAGCGAGCGTGTGACGTCTCGCTTTACCCGTTCTCATTATCGCCAGTTCGATCTCGACAACGCGTTCTCGGCGAAAATCTTCGACCGTTATCTCAATCTGCTGGATTACAGCCATAACGTGCTGTTGGCCAGTGATATTTCCCAGTTTGAATCACGTAAATCGCAGGTCGGCGACGAACTGCGTAGTGGTAAACTGGATGTTTTTTACGACCTGTTTAATCTGGCGCAAAAGCGCCGCTTTGAGCGCTATCAGTACGCGCTCAAAGTGCTTGAGCGTCCGATGGATTTCACCGGAAACGACACCTACAACCTTGACCGCAGCAAAGCGCCGTGGCCGAAGGATGTGGCCGAGTTGAACGCGCTGTGGGACGGTAAAGTCAAATATGACGAGCTGAGCCTTAAGCTTGCCGGGAAAGACGATAAAGAAATTCGCGAAACGTTGACCCGTCGCTACAAGTTCGCCATTCGCCGTTTGGCTCAGACCAACAGCGAAGACGTGTTCTCTCTGGCGATGACAGCGTTTGCGCACGAAATTGACCCGCACACCAACTACCTCTCCCCGCGCAATACTGAACAATTCAACACCGAAATGAGCCTTTCTCTGGAAGGTATCGGTGCGGTACTGCAAATGGATGACGACTACACCATGATTAATTCCATGGTGGCAGGTGGCCCGGCAGCGAAGAGCAAAGCGATAAGCGTAGGCGACCGCATCGTCGGTGTCGGCCAGACCGGTAAAGGGATGGTCGATGTCATCGGCTGGCGCCTGGACGACGTGGTGGCATTGATTAAAGGGCCGAAGGGCAGCAAAGTGCGCCTTGAGATCCTGCCTGCGGGTAAAGGTACCAAAACCCGCATCGTCACCTTAACGCGCGAGCGTATTCGTCTCGAAGACCGTGCCGTGAAGATGTCAGTTAAAAACGTCGGTAAAGAAAAAGTCGGCGTACTGGATATCCCTGGCTTCTACGTTGGCCTCACTGATGATGTGAAAGTGCAACTGCAGAAACTGGAAAAACAAAACGTCAGCAGCGTGGTTATCGACCTGCGCAGCAACGGCGGTGGAGCACTGACGGAAGCCGTATCGCTCTCTGGTCTGTTCATTCCATCTGGTCCGGTGGTGCAGGTGCGCGATAACAACGGCAAAGTGCGCGAAGACAGCGATACCGATGGCGTGGTGTATTACAAAGGTCCGCTGGTGGTGCTGGTTGATCGCTTCAGCGCTTCGGCATCTGAAATTTTTGCCGCCGCGATGCAGGACTATGGCCGGGCGCTGATTGTCGGTGAACCGACCTTCGGGAAAGGCACCGTCCAGCAGTACCGTTCGCTGAACCGCATCTACGATCAGATGCTGCGCCCGGAATGGCCAGCGCTGGGTTCCGTGCAGTACACCATTCAGAAGTTCTACCGCATCAATGGCGGCAGTACCCAACGTAAAGGTGTTACCCCGGACATCATGCTGCCAACCGGAAGCGAAGAGACGGAAACCGGTGAGAAGTTTGAGGATAACGCTCTGCCGTGGGACAGTATCAATGCCGCGACCTTCGTTAAAACGGGTGATATGATGCCGTTTGGTCCGCAGCTGCTGAAACAGCATAAAGAGCGAATTGCCAAAGATCCGGAATTCCAGTACATCGCCAAAGATATTGCCCATTTCAACGCATTGAAAGACCGCCGCTACATCGCCTCACTGAATTACGCTCAGCGTGAGAAAGAGAATGAGGAAGATGATGCGACCCGTCTGGCGCGCATTAACGATCGCTACAAGCGTGAAGGCAAACCGCTGTTGAAGAAACTGGATGATTTGCCGAAGGACTATCAGGAACCCGATCCGTATCTGGATGAAACCGTCCACATCGCCAATGACCTGGCGACGATGGAAAAGGACAATCCCCCGGTGAACCCAGCACCAAGCAAATAACCTCAACAGGCACAAGAAATTGTGCCTGTTTTTTTACCTGCCTCTACCTGCGTCAGCGGGATGCAACAGAATGTAAAGTTGTGTTTTTCTCGTGACTTAGCGACCTCTGATAGTTGAAAATCACCGTAAGACCCATACCATATGGGTAACCGCATAGTGCGTTTTGTTACAACGAGGTTAAAGAATATTATGATGCGAATCGCGCTTTTCCTGATGACCAACCTGGCAGTGATGGTTGTTTTTGGGCTGGTGCTAAGCCTGACAGGAATTCAGTCAAGCAGCATGACGGGCCTGCTGATCATGGCGCTGCTTTTCGGTTTTGGTGGCTCGATTGTGTCGCTGATGATGTCGAAATGGATGGCGCTGAAATCCGTGGGCGGAGAGGTTATTGAACAACCGCGCAATGAAACTGAGCGCTGGTTGATGAATATCGTCGCGCAGCAATCTCGTCAGGCGGGTATTGCCATGCCACAGGTCGCTGTTTACCACGCGCCCGATATCAACGCTTTTGCCACCGGTGCCCGCCGTGATGCGTCGCTGGTTGCTGTGAGTACCGGTCTGTTGCAAAACATGAGCCGTGACGAAGCCGAAGCGGTTATTGCGCACGAAATCAGCCATATTGCCAACGGTGACATGGTAACCATGACCCTGATTCAGGGGGTGGTGAACACCTTTGTTATCTTTATTTCTCGCGTAATCGCTCAGATTGCTGCCGGTTTCCTCGGCGGTAACCGCGATGAAGGTGAAAGCAGCAACGGCAACCCGCTGATCTATTTTGCGGTCGCCACGGTGCTGGAGCTGGTATTTGGTATTCTCGCCAGCATTATCACCATGTGGTTCTCCCGTCATCGTGAGTTCCATGCGGATGCCGGTTCAGCCAAACTGGTTGGACGTGAGAAAATGATTGCGGCGCTGCAGCGTCTGAAAACCAGCTATGAGCCACAGGAAGCGAGCAGCATGATGGCGTTTTGTATCAACGGTAAAGCGAAATCAATGAGCGAACTGTTCATGACGCACCCGCCGCTGGACAAACGTATCGAAGCGCTGCGCAGCGGTGAATATCTGAAGTAACAGGTTCACAGTACGACCCTAAAGCAAAGCGCCTCAATGAGGCGCTTTTTTTACGTCAGTATTCAGGCTGTGGCACGGGGTTGAGTGACGCGAAGACCACTGATAACCGCCGCGATCACTGCGAGCGTTCCGGCCATCAACAGGGAAGTGTGGGTGCCGTGCGTACCGAACAGGTTAAACATCAGTGCTACAAGTGCAGCCCCGGTACTTTGTCCGAGCAGGCGCGCCGTGCCTAACATGCCGCTGGCTCCGCCACTGCGGTTACGCGGGGCCGACGAGACAATGGTGTGATTGTTCGGCGACTGGAAAAGGCCAAACCCGGCCCCGCAAAGCATCATGCGCCAGATAATATCCAGGTCCTGCGGCGAGGGGGGGAGCAGCGCTAAGGCAAACAACCCGCTTGCCATAATTGCCAGCCCCAGCGCGCCGAGCAATCCGGCGTGAACCTTTTCGATGAGATATCCTGCCAGCGGTGCCATCACCATGGTCGCCAGCGGCCATGGGGTTAACAACAAACCGGTTTCGACTTCACTCCGGCCCATCATCGACTGCAGAAAGAAAGGCAGCGACACCATCGCCAGCATCTGGGCGCAGAAGGAACAAATAGAGGTACAGATAGAGAGTGAAAACAGCGGGATGCGCAGTAGGTCAACCGGCAGCAGCGGCACGGGAAGCTTCAGTTGACGGCGGACAAAGAAGAAGCCGATCACCAGCATCGCCACCACTTCGCACAGTACCAGTCGTAAGGATTGGCCCTGGGCAAAACTGCTCAGGGCGGTGATCAGCAGACCAAAGGTTAAGGCATTCATGATGGCGCTTGGCCAATCGAAGCGTGACGCCTGGCTGCGGGCGCCGTTCGGCGGCAGATAGCGCATCGCCAGCGCAAAGGCAACAATCCCCAGCGGGACGTTGATCAGAAACAGCCATTGCCAGGAAGCGACGGACAAAATCGCCGCGGCAATAGTCGGGCCAGCGGCCGAGGATACCGCCACAATGAACGAGTTAATCCCCATTCCGCGCCCGAGGAAACGCTGCGGGTAAATAAGGCGGATCAGTGCGGTGTTGACGCTCATCAGCGCCGCGCCACCCAGTCCCTGTGCAACGCGGGCCAGCGTCAGCATCTCCAGTGAATGCGATAAGGCGCAGAGTAGTGAAGTACAGGTGAACACCACCAGGCCACATTTGTAGATCCGTCGATAGCCGAACATATCGCCAAGAAACGCCAGGGTCAGCAGCGAAATCACGATGGCAATTTGATAGGCGTTAACAATCCAGATTGAGGCGGCGGGGGAGGCATGTAAATCCGTGGCGATAGTGGGCAGGGCGACGTTGGCAATGGCACCGTCGAGCACCGCCATCGAAATGCCGAGCACGATAGTCAGGATGGCACCATAGCGTTGCGGCAATGGCAGACCATCAGGAGCTGTTTTTTCCATGTTAAAGATAGGTCTTAGTTGAAATCATTATGCAGGTAATTATTTTAGCATTGATTATTCGGCAACAGCTCGCAGATTTGTAACGAAGTCGTATAAGAGTGATTGCGGCGGAAGGCGTGCGAAATTATAATAAAAACCAGTTCTGAATTTTATAAAACAGTCGCGATGAGGTGATAAATGGCAGTTGCAGATTTGGATAAACAGCCAGATTCTGTCTCTTCGGTATTGAAGGTTTTTGGCATTCTGCAGGCGCTCGGCGAAGAGCGTGAGATTGGGATCACCGAGTTATCACAGCGCGTGATGATGTCTAAAAGCACGGTTTATCGTTTTTTACAGACCATGAAATCACTGGGCTACGTGGCGCAGGAAGGTGAGTCAGAGAAATACTCACTGACCTTAAAACTGTTTGAACTGGGTGCGCGCTCGCTGCAAAACGTCGATCTGATCCGTAGTGCAGATATTCAAATGCGTGAACTCTCTCGTCTGACGAAAGAGACCATTCACCTTGGCGCCCTGGACGAAGACAGCATTGTCTACATCCATAAAATTGACTCGATGTATAACCTGCGCATGTACTCGCGCATTGGTCGTCGTAATCCGCTGTACAGCACCGCGATTGGTAAAGTGCTGCTGGCGTGGCGTGACCGCGAGGAAGTGAAGCAGATCCTCGAGCATGTGGAATATAAACGCAGCACCGAGCGGACTATCGCCGACACCGAAGAGTTACTCCCATTGTTGGATCTGGTCCGTGAGCAGGGTTACGGTGAAGATAACGAAGAGCAGGAAGAAGGGCTGCGCTGTATTGGCGTCCCGGTGTTCGATCGTTTCGGCGTGGTCATTGCCGGGCTGAGCATCTCCTTCCCGACGCTGCGTTTCTCCGAAGAGCGTCTGCACGAGTACGTCAGCATGTTGCATACCGCGGCGCGCAAAATTTCAGAGCAAATGGGCTACAACGACTATCCATTCTGAGAATGAAAACCATAAACGGAAAACGCCGCATTAAGCGGCGTTTTCCGTTTATGGTGACCGATTATCCGTTATCGACAACCGTTTTGCTTTTGCGCAGCAACGGGCAGTCGGTCAGGCCGATGATACCGCTGTTTGAGTGCACGTACTGGGCCGTGCTGGTGCCATTTGCAGTCAAATACTTACACTGTAATCCCAATCCACCCACGTTCTCATGGCTACCTATCAGTATGCCATAACCGGATAACAGCAGGGCAATCCAGGCGATTGCCAGTACAATAATTGTACGAATAGTAAAACGCATCATATGCCTCGTTCTTGTTGCTTCCCGTGGACCAGATTAAAGTGTTCACGCTTTGAAACAAGTCGATGATTCTTAAAATGAACCAACTCTATTACAGTTAGCCGCGGTTTAAGGTTAGCGTGCTAACCTGTCTGTAAATGTGAAAACCGGAGAGTGGAGTGAAAAAGTTACGCTGGACCATTCTGGTCGTTATCCTCCTGATTGCCTTTCTTTTACTGTGGACTCAGATGATTAACGTACTGTGCGATCAGGATGTGCAGTTCTTTAGCGGTATTTGCACCATCAATAAATTCATTCCCTGGTAAGTTTTTATAGCAGGTAATTTCCTTCCTCGGGGCGGCGAGTGGTAGAATGGTGGCTCCAATTTGAGGTGGTGAAATGGTTGATTTAATGAATTCCGGAATGTTGAATTTGGCCTCCCTGGCAGTGTCTTTGCTGGTTCTGGTTATTGGACTGGTCCTGTGGTTTTTCGTAAACCGTGCCAGTTCCCGAGCGAACGAACAGATAGAACTTCTGGAAGCCCTGCTGGATCAGCAGAAACGTCAAAACGCATTGCTGCGTCGTCTTTGCGAAGCAAATGAACCGGAGAAGGAAGAGCCGGTGAAACCTGTAGAGCTTCCTCAGACCCAGGAAGATGATGATGACTTTATCCGTCTGGTGGCGGAACGCTGATACGCTTCCCGGTGGCCAGATGCGCTGACTGCCGGGATGTTGAATACAGTATTACTTTGCTATAACGCTTTATTATGTTTTATCACCAATCGGTCTTAATCCCTTCTTGCTATATCCCACGTTAACACTCAACGATTTTTAATTCTTTTACTGATTCCTTTAATGTTGGTTTAAAAAAAGGCAGCGAAACGTTTTGATTGCTTCATAATGAAGCAGTGTCATCAAAAATTCATTATTATGGTGCAATATCAATAATATTTAAAATCGATAATTAGGCTGCGTTTTATAAGGTTAACAGAGCAAAACTGAAGCATATTTATGCACAAAATTGTCTAACTTTAGAAAAATCGTGCGTTTATGGACTTGTTGCCTGGCAGAAGCGAAGCCGTTGAGCTAGGGTAAAAAAGTCGTATAAAACGCAGTCTGGCGGGCATTGTGTTTCTATACCCACCAACATGACGTGTCGTTGTAGGGGCGCATAATTGTGCAGACGATCAACACTTTGTTTCTGGAATTGTGCGACCGATCGAGACACGTTTAAAAATGGCTTGCCATTATTTACGTTGTATGTGATAACACGGTTTGGGTTAAACGAGGTACAGTTCTGTTTATGTGTGGCATTTTCAGTAAAGAAGTTCTGAGTAAACACGTTGTCGTTGAATACCGCTTCTCTGCCGAACCTTATATTAGTGCCTCATGCAGTAATGTCTCAGTTTTAGCTATGTAAGTGCCCCATGGGCGAAGAAAACACTCTAAGGAATTTTGCAAATGGCAAAGATTAAAGGTCAAGTTAAGTGGTTCAACGAGTCTAAAGGTTTTGGTTTCATTACTCCTGCAGACGGCAGCAAAGATGTATTCGTACACTTCTCTGCAATCCAGGGTAACGGCTTCAAAACTCTGGCTGAAGGCCAGAACGTTGAGTTCGAAATCCAGGACGGCCAGAAAGGCCCAGCTGCAGTTAACGTAACTGCTATCTGATTCGGATTACGAATCCACTGATCTCATTCGAAATCAGCCATAAAGCCTCGCTCTAAGCGGGGCTTTTTACGTTTATGACAAAATGTGTCCACTTTCCCTCCTCAGTCGCGCTTTGTTGCAAAACCACAACTTTATTAGCATTGTTTAGCGATTATCTCGCCTCCTTTTCACGTTAAATCATTGGGTTGCGAATCATAACCGGGAGCCGGAGTGCAAAACCATCGCCGTCACTTTACCCCAGTCCGTTTTGGCCTGGTGTGTTTGGGTATTTGTTGTTGTCTGGGGCTGTTATTGGCCCGCGTCGGCTGGCTGCAAATCATTTCGCCAGATAATCTGGTAAAACAAGAAGATATGCGCTCTTTACGCGAAGAACCGATCGCTGTTCCGCGCGGAATGATTACGGACAGAGAAGGGCGCCCGTTAGCCGTTAGCGTCCCGGTCAGCGCCATTTGGGTTGACCCGCAGACGCTATTAGCAAAAGGCGGTGTGGGATATAGCGCCCGCTGGCAGGCGCTTGCCACCGCGTTGCATACCACGCTGGAGGAATTGAGCACCCGTATTACCCAGCATCCACATTCCCGCTTTCTGTATCTGGCTCGCCAGGTCGATCCGCAGCAGGCGGCGTGGATCGATAAACTGCATCTGCCTGGGATTAACCTTCGCGATGAGTCGCGCCGCTTTTACCCTTCAGGACACGTAGCCGCCAACCTGATTGGTTTCACCAATATTGACGATCAGGGCATTGAAGGCGTAGAGAAAAGCTTTAACGCCCAACTACAGGGCAAGCCTGGGCTGCGGCTGGTGCGCAAAGACAGACACGGGAATGTGATTGAGAACCTGACCGAGCAGGCTGCGGTGCCTGCGCATACGTTGCAGCTCAGTATCGATGAGCGCCTGCAAACGGTCACCGAGGATGCGCTGGACAATGCCGTGCGCTGGAACAAAGCCGAATCTGGCGCGTCGGTGCTGATCAAAATTGATACCGGTGAGGTTTTGGCGATGGCCAACTACCCGGATTTCAACCCCAATAACCGTGATCACGCCACGCTGGATGATTTCCGTAATCGTGCCATCAGCGATACCTTTGAACCCGGCTCCACGGTAAAACCACTGGTTATCATGACCGCTTTACAGCAGGGGATCGTTAAGCCTGACAGTGTGGTGGATACCCATCCGTACACGGTCGATGGGCACCGTATTCGTGACGTTGGCTTTTACCCTGAACTGAGTCTCACCGGCATCCTGCAGAAGTCCAGTGACACCGGCGTGTCGCATCTTTCACTCGCTATGCCAATCCAGCATCTGTTGGACACCTATAAAGGTTTCGGCTTCGGTCAACCGACCGGACTCGGCCTTACCGGTGAAAGCCAGGGCCTGATGCCGCAACGTCGTTTCTGGGGACAGCTCGATCGCGCCACTTTCTCGTTCGGTTACGGCTTAATGGTAACGCCGTTGCAGTTGGCGCATGTGTACGCCACCATCGGTGGGTTCGGGATTTCGCGCCCTTTGTCGATCACCCGGATTGACCCGCCGGTGATGGGGCATCGTGTGATGTCCGATGAAATTGTTCATCAGGTTGAACATATGATGGAAAGCGTCGCGCTGCCGGGCGGAGGCGGGATCAAGGCCGCAGTCAATGACTATCGCGTAGCGGTTAAAACCGGTACCGCGAAAAAAATTGGCCCAGACGGTAAATATATTGATAAATACATCGCCTATACGGCAGGCGTTGCCCCGGCCAGTAACCCTAAATATGCCCTGGTAGTGGTGATTAACGACCCGGAGAATGGCAAATACTACGGCGGGGCTGTGGCCGCCCCGGTCTTCAGCCAGATAATGGGCGATGTCCTGCGGCTGGAGAATGTGATGCCGGACGGTATTGCCCCGGGTTCAGACAACCTCATCGTCATGGATCATAACCACGCACTCTCTCCGCCTCTGTAATTCATTCACCTGAAGGGCGAATAGCGTTACACTTTCGCCCTTTCAATGATATCGGAGTCATCATGTCCTGGAGTTGTCCTCTCTGTCACGCGCCGCTTGAGCGCCACAACAACAGCTACATTTGCCCTCAGCGCCACCAGTTTGATCTGGCGAAAGAAGGGTATATCAATCTGTTGCCGGTGCAGCACAAGCGTTCGCGCGATCCGGGTGACAGCGCGGAGATGATGCAGGCTCGTCGTGCGTTTCTTGATGCGGGCCATTATCAGCTGCTGCGCGAGGCGATTGCTGACATTCTCACTCACGCAGCGCCGCAGAACGTGCTCGATATTGGCTGTGGTGAAGGCTATTACACCCACGCCTTTGCGGAAATTGCCGGACACACCTGGGGCCTGGACGTCTCAAAAGTCGCGGTTCGCTATGGCGCTAAACGTTATTCTCAGGTCGAGTTCTGCGTGGCCTCCAGCCAGCGTCTGCCGTTCAGCGATGCCTGTATGGATGCAGTGGTACGCATTTACGCGCCGTGTAACCCTCAGGAGCTGGAAAGAGTCGTCAAGCCGGGTGGGCTGGTGATCACCGCCACGCCGGGACCGCGTCATCTGATGGAACTGAAAGGGCTCATTTATGATGAAATTCGTCTGCATGAGGCGAACAGCGAAACGTTGCCGGGATTCGAGAAGGTCAGTCAGCAACAGTTGGCGTATCCGATGACGTTAACCGGTGGGGAAGCCGTCGCGCTGTTACAAATGACGCCGTTTGCCTGGCGTGCAAAACCGGAAGTGTGGGAGAAACTGGCTGGACTGGAGAAATTTGACTGCCAGACTGATTTTCTTATTCAGGTCTGGCAGCGAAACGCTTAACCCGCGAAGTGGCTCCAGAGGATCTGCACGCCGATCCCTATCAGCACAATACCGCCGAGGATCTCGGCGCGTTTGCCCAGCAGCGGGCCAATAAAGCGGCCGACCATCATTCCGATGGTGGTCATCACCAGCGTCGCACAGCCAATCGCCAGCGCGGTATACACGATATTGACCTGTAAGAATGCCAGGCCCACACCGACGGCCATCGCATCGAGGCTGGTCGCAATCGCAGTGGTGACCAGCAGCCAGAAACCGTGGCGAGTTGGGGCTTTTTCTTCTTGGTCTTCATTCCCACGCCAGCCTTCAATCAGCATTCGTCCGCCGAGAAACACCAGCAGCACGAAAGCAATCCAGTGGTTCCATTCGAGCACGAACTGACTGGCGAGCATACCCAGGCCCCAGCCGATAAGCGGGGTGATCGCTTCGACGCCGCCAAAGATAAGACCGGTGCGCAGTGCTTCAGAGAATTTCGGTTTATGAAGAGAAGCCCCTTTGCTTATCGAGACGGCAAACGCGTCCATCGACATACCAAAGGCGAGTAGGATAGTGGCTGAGAGATTCATCGCTTGTCCTGACCGGGGAAATATCCATATGACATACCACTGCCCCCAGTAAACATACGCCAGCTCAGGCATATAGCAGTGATATGTCTATGGTCTCGCCTGCTCACCATGCTGATGAACCGTACGTGCCACGTTTTGCAACGAGTATGTTGACACGTACATTTCCGGGAAAGGAAATCGGCTACTCCCCAACGACGGGCGGAACCTTAACATAATTTGAGAAAATAAAACAATAACAAAAATCCATTATATCAATCACTAGTTGATAACGATTTTCATTTAAAAAATATCGTAATGGAAACGTTAATAAATATGAGGTGGAAACGGCGGGGATATAGCCATGGCTATAAAGCTATTTGCACAAAATAACTTCAAGTATAGCCATTGCTATATTTATAACTCATTGAGCAGAAGAGAGAAGTTTGTAGATGTGTTCCAGGTCGTCGATATTTCGTACACGTACAAGTAATCGCCGTTGTTCTAATTGCATCACCAAAACACCATCTTCAGATAAATTCATCTGTTGAATCCGGGTATAGGCAATCCATACGTTAGCGAAGAAGAAACCCTGTTGTTTAAAAATAATTTTCGGCGTACGGATCCAGAACAGATATAAACCCATCAACGCCAGCGCACATAATAACCATGTGGTTATTAATTGGCCGTTAGCATTAACATTTTGATAAATAAGAATCGCCACCAGGCCGACGAAGATTATCCCATCAACGCGTCCACGGCGGAGCAGGGGGATTGCGAGCAGCACGGGGCCCTTCAGGTGCGGCATAATGAATTGATCGTAAATGGCAAAAGCCAGTAACGCTACGATAAACAGGACAAGCACCCAATCCGTGATAGTCATTACACCTCCAGAAATAAAAACCGGGGGCAAGCCCCCGGCGTTTCACTATTAATAATCGAGCAATTACAGGCCCAGCAGGCCAACCGCATAACCTGCGATACCGATGACGAAGAAGCCAACGATGATCCACAGTGGGTTGACTTTCTTACGCAACAGCCACATACAGGCGAAGGTCAGCAGCAGAGGCACCAGGCCCGGCATCAGCTGGTCAAGGATAGTCTGCACGGTGGTTACGTGAACCTGGCCGTCGGAACCGGTGATTTTCGACACCACCAACGGAATATTCACGTGCGTCCACTTGTTAACCAAGGCCCCCATGACAAACAGGCCGAGAATGGATGCCCCCTCTGTCAGTTTCTGCAGGAAGCCGCCGCCCATATCCTTAACGATGTCCACGCCTTTACGGTAGCCATAAGCTACGCCGTAATAACGGGTTGCCAGACGTACCGCGTTGAACAGGATGAAGAACAGCAGAGGACCCAGCAGGCTGCCGCTCATCGCGATACCAGCCCCGAGTGCCGCAAATACCGGACGGACGGTACCCCAGAAAATGGGGTCACCGACACCCGCCAGCGGACCCATCAGACCGACTTTGATACCGTTGATGGCACCATCGTCAATCTCTGCGCCGTTAGCACGCTGCTCTTCCATCGCCAGCGTAACCCCGAGAACCGGTGCCGCAACATACGGATGGGTGTTGAAGAATTCCAGGTGACGTTTAATTGCCTGACGACGCGCGTCGTTGTTTTCCGGGTACAGACGACGGATTGCCGGCACCATGGAGAAGCAGAAGCCCAGCGCCTGCATACGTTCGAAGTTCCATGAACCCTGGAACAGGTTAGAACGAAGGAATACGGCGCGGATGTCGCTCTGAGTGAGTTTTTTCTCTGGAGTCGCTTTTGTGATATCAACCATTTCGCTCACCTGTTAGTCCAGTTGGTTATCGAGATCGTTGTTAGCAGCCTGTACCTGGCCACCCGCAACACGATTATATTTCGGGCTCAGCTGGATATACAGAATTGCCATAACTGCACCAATCACACCCAGAGCAACCAGGTTGAAGTTGGTGAATGCCGCGGTAACGAAGCCGAGGTAGAAGAACGGCATCAGGTAGCCAGCACGCATCATGTTGATAACCATCGCGTAACCTACCACAACGATCATGCCACCTGCGATGTTCAGACCGCCGGTAACCACTTCAGGGATAGCGTTCAGCATGCTCTGTACTTCGCTGGTGCCTACAGAGATAGCCACGATAACCGCTGGGATAGCGATACGCATTGCTTGCAGGAACAGGGAAGAAACGTGGAGCCAGGACAGCGCCGTCAGGTTACCGGTGTCTGCCGCCTTATCCGCCGCGTGCTGGAAGGCCACGGTGATGGTACGAACGATGATGGTCAGAACCTGGCCTGCTGCCGCCAGCGGGATAGCCAGTGCGATACCGGCACCGATGCTTTGGTGACCCGCGATAACCAGAACCGTAGAAATGATGGAAGCCAGTGCCGCATCCGGTGCAACGGCTGCACCGATGTTCATCCAGCCCAGGGCGATCATTTCCAGGGTACCACCGATGATAATACCTGTTTTCATGTCGCCAAGGACTGCACCAATCAGGGTACAGGCCACCAGCGGACGGTGGAACTGAAATTCATCGAGTACGGATTCCATACCCGCAATACACGCGACGATGAACACCAGCACAATCTGAAGAGTGGTAATCTCCATTGTACTTCTCCTATAACATAAGCCTAAGTGTGAAAATTCAGTGAATCAGCAGGGGGGTTATTTACTGACCTTGCTGATCAAATCCATCATTTTCAGTTTCTGGTCGGTAGAAACTTTACGAGCTTCCAGTTCAATACCGCGCGCATTCAGTTTTTTGAACGCTTCGATATCTTTTTCATCAACTGAAATCGCGTTGTTGACCTGAGTTTTGCCCTGACGGAAAGCCATACCACCGATATTCACGGTAGTGATTTTCACCCCTTCGGCAACGATACGTTCAACGTCAGTTGGG
Source organism: Scandinavium sp. M-37 (assembly GCF_043558715.1). Lineage (NCBI taxonomy): Bacteria > Pseudomonadati > Pseudomonadota > Gammaproteobacteria > Enterobacterales > Enterobacteriaceae > Scandinavium > Scandinavium sp. M-37. The sequence goes on along the minus strand of NZ_JBIGIN010000003.1, from coordinate 85,584 downwards.
TTGGTAAACAGCAGCATCACACGTTCACCGGCATATTGCGGGTTGTTGTAAACGCGGATCATTTTCGCCACATCGACCACGTGAGCGGTCACACCTGGAGGCGCAACCTGCGTCAGCAGCGTTTTGCGCACGGTATCTGCCGCCACTTCGTCACTGACGACGATGATGCGCGTAACGTTGGTTTCCTTAGTCCAGCGCGTCGCGACCTGGCCGTGAATCAGACGGTCATCGATACGTGCGAGGCCGATAACCATATAGTCATTCGGACCCATTGGTTTTGCCGGAACGTTGGCTTTCGGGGCTGCGGCAGCAACCGGTGCGGGAGCGGCTTTTTCCACCGGCTTCGCTTTCAGCGCTTTCACGCCTTCACGACCGGTTTCAACAGCCAGTGCGACCAGTTCGTCAAAGCTTGGGTTGTCATCACGCGCCATCAGCGTTTCGACTAACATCGGGATATTCACCCCAGCAATGACTTCATAATGCTCTTTATCGACGACAATGCGACTGGCAGCGTTGAACGGGCTACCACCCCATGTATCGACGAGAAATAGCACCCCTTTACTGGTGTCGAGATTGGCCAGCTGTGCGTTGTACTTCTCGATGAGTGTTTCTGCATTCTCGCCTGGCACGAAATCGATCCAGCCGACGTTTTCCTGCTCGCCCAACAGCATTTCTGCGGTTTTCAGCAGCTGTTCTGCAGCCCAACCATGTGTGCCTATTACAATAGCAATCGTCACTTGCTACCTCCTTTTATTATCGTTACGACAAAACCACTGCCGTTTGATGAACCGTCGGTTTTCACCGAATCGATTCAGATAGGGGTTAGAGTTAGAAATCTAATAACTTCCGTGAATTATTTTAGATAGTGAAAAAATAATTAATGTGATGAAGATCCGTAATTTACTCATCCATGGACAATAATTTTGGAGCGCAAAAAATCAGCGAAAAAATGCAAAGAGACGTAAATTTTTTCCCGAAACTGGCGTCTCTCTGATATGTTTACATCCCGTTTAATTACTCAGGAGTATAGGGCATAGCCCAAGTATGGATCGTCACCGACGTCAGTTAACCCTCTGGCCATCTGCTGCCACTTCTTCCCCACTTATTTATCACCCCGAGATAGTCTCGCCCGTCTTTGACAGCGCGATGACAACGATTGCGCTTTGCAGGAGCTACGCATGGAACTCTTAATGGATCCGTCTATCTGGGTCGGCCTGCTGACGCTGGTTGTTCTGGAAATCGTACTCGGTATTGATAACCTGGTATTCATCGCGATCCTCGCCGACAAACTGCCGCCAAAGCAGCGTGATAAAGCACGTCTGATTGGCCTCTCATTGGCGCTGGTTATGCGTCTGGGGCTGTTGTCGGTTATCTCGTGGATGGTGACCCTGACCAAACCGCTGTTCAGCGTCTGGGACTACGCGTTCTCCGGCCGCGATCTGATCATGCTGCTCGGGGGTATTTTCCTGTTGTTCAAAGCCACTACAGAGCTGCATGAACGGCTGGAAAACCGCCAACATGACGAAGGGCATGGGAAGGGCTACGCCAGTTTCTGGGTCGTGGTACTGCAAATTGTGGTGTTAGATGCGGTGTTCTCCCTCGATGCGGTTATTACCGCAGTAGGGATGGTGAACCATCTGCCGGTCATGATGGCGGCGGTGGTGATTGCGATGGCGGTCATGTTGCTGGCTTCAAAGCCGCTGACTCGCTTCGTCAACCAGCATCCGACGGTGGTTGTACTGTGTCTGAGCTTCCTGCTGATGATAGGTCTGAGCCTCGTCGCAGAAGGGTTCGGCTTCCATATTCCGAAAGGCTACCTGTACGCCGCGATTGGTTTCTCGATAATTATCGAGCTGTTTAACCAGATTGCCCGTCGCAACTTTATTCGTCATCAATCTAACGTGCCGCTGCGTGCCCGCACCGCTGACGCTATCCTGCGTCTGATGGGCGGTCGCAAGCAAACGGTGGTTCAGCATGACGCGGAAAATCCAGTGACGGTTCCGGTCCCGGAAGGCGCATTTGCCGACGAAGAACGTTACATGATCAACGGCGTGTTGACCCTGGCGTCACGTTCCCTGCGCAGCATCATGACGCCTCGCGGTGAAATTAGCTGGGTGGATGTGAATCTCAGCGTGGATGAAATTCGCCAGCAGCTTCTTTCGTCGCCGCACAGCCTGTTCCCGGTGTGCCGTGGCGAACTGGATGAGATCATCGGTATCGTGCGTGCTAAAGAGATGCTGGTGGCGCTGGAAGCGGGTGAGGACGTTGCCGCGATGGCCTCAGCAACGCCTGCCATTGTGGTTCCGGAAACACTGGACCCTATTAACCTGCTCGGCGTGCTGCGTCGTGCCCGGGGCAGCTTTGTGATCGTGACCAACGAGTTTGGCATGGTGCAGGGCCTGGTTACGCCGCTGGACGTACTCGAAGCGATCGCCGGTGAATTCCCGGATGCGGATGAAACACCGGAAATTATTGCTGATGGTGATGGCTGGCTGGTTAAAGGATCGACTGACCTGCATGCGTTACAGCAGGCGCTCGGTCTGGAACATCTGCTGGGCGATGACGAGGATGATATCGCCACGGTGGCGGGCCTCGCGATTGCCGTCAACGGCCATATCCCACGGGCGGGTGATGTCTTACATGTGACTCCGCTGGAGATAACCATTGTTGAGGCAAATCCCTATCGGGTGGACCTGGTTCGGGTCGTGAAACAAGCTTCAGGTCACGACGAAGACGAGTAATTCCTCACAGAATAACGGGCAGTATATGCCCGTTATGTTCCTTTGGTGGGGGCGTTCCTCCTGCCAGCCAGCGCGGAAACTCCGCCAACGGCATCGGTTTCGCGTACAAATACCCCTGTAGTATCGGCACACCATGATGCCGCAAATAATGCGCCTGCTGCGCTGTTTCTACCCCTTCTGCCACCAATTCAATATTCAGCCTTTGCCCCAGGGCGATAATAATATCCGTGACCGTTGAATTCACCGCATCGGTGCCGATGGCGTTAGTAAAAGATTTATCGATTTTGAGAATATCCGGATGAAGCTGTTCCAGCCAGGAGAGGGCGCTGTTGCCGGTGCCGAAGTCGTCAATCGCCAGTCGCACGCCTTTGCGGTGCAGTTCGCGCACCAGCCGATAATCCACGCCCTGCAAATCATCGCGCTCGGTAATTTCCAGGACCAGCTGCTGCTGTGGACGTGCGGCAAACCAGAACTGACTCACATCCCGCAGTAGCACTCCCTGTAGAAAGTGACTTGACGCGACGTTGATACTGATATGGAACTGCGGGCTGGGTGGAAAATAGCCAATCTGGCGCACCGTTTCCGACAGCACGTAGCGAGTCAGGGGCGCAATAAAGTTTTCGCGCTCGGCGACGGGAATAAACACGTCCGGGGAAATCCTGCCGAGCCGCGGATTATTCCAGCGCAACAGAATTTCTACGCCGCAACACTGCCCGGTGCGGGTATCAAGCTGCGGCTGGCAGTAAAGTTCGAACTCACGGCGTTCGATGCCGAGTGCAATCTCCCGGGTAAAGCTCATTCGCCCGGCGGTGGCAATCCACGACACAGCGCTCAATAGCAGCGCCAGAATTACCGCCAGCGGCGCCTGCGAGGGCAATTCTTCCAGCGCCAGTGCCGCGGCACCGGGGGTCGTCACGCTAACGCTGAAAGGAAAAAGCGTCGACCGCCGGGTCTCCACTTCTTCATCCCCTGTTAGTTGAAGCGTATCGCTAATACCTTGCGACTCGCTGTAAAAACGATTTCCGACCGAGACGATTACCCGCTGAATGTGCGGTTTCTGTGAATCAAGCAGTAAAAGACTGAGCAAATGGATATTGATAGTCAGCAACACGCCATCTTCGCCGTCCGGCGAAACGGGATACCACTGAATCAGGATCGGCGAGCCTTTGATTAACGTTTGATCGGTGGAGAGAAGCAGTTGAGGCTGCGGGTCGGGGAGCGATGGCTGGCGCTGGCGTAACACCACATCTCGTTCGCCGAACACACTGGAGCAATAGAGGATCCCGGATTTCACTAGCGCAATCGAGCGCAGGGTTTGCAGCGCGGCAGCTTGTTTACGGATTGGCAGATGCACACTTTCGCAGGATTGCCCCACCAGACCGGCCAGTTCTTGCCGCTCTCCAGCGAGAGGAAGCAAAATTTTATCGAGGCTTTCAACGGCGTGTCCGGCATAGGCATCAATGAGATGCTGATTTAAATCGCGCTGTGAAATAAATCGCAGACCAAAGGTCAGTAGCAAGGTCGCCACAGCGACCAACAGGCAGACAATAACGCGCTTACGGCGGTATCCCTTAATCAGATTTTGGGCTGTATGCATAACTGACGCTCACTTGGCGTTCGCCAACCAAATGATTAGCGCCAACAGACCAAGTGTAGTGGGCCGGGGCTAAATTGCGGGGTTTACACAAAAAAATCGCCCATCTGTTGCAGATGGGCGAGGAGGATTAATCACATTGTACTTTAATGGCGAGACCGCCCCGCGAGGTCTCGCGGTACTTGGCGTTCATGTCTTTGCCGGTTTCGTACATGGTTTCAATCACTTTATCCAGCGAAACGCGCGGTTCGCTGGTGCGGCGCATCGCCATGCGAGCGGAGTTGATCGCTTTCACTGAGGCAATTGCGTTTCGCTCGATGCACGGCACCTGTACCTGGCCTGCAACCGGGTCACACGTCAGGCCCAGGTTATGCTCCATACCGATTTCCGCTGCCACACAAACCTGTTCCGGGCTCGCGCCCAACAGTTCAGCCAGACCTGCTGCTGCCATCGAACAGGCCACGCCCACTTCACCCTGGCAGCCCACTTCGGCACCGGAAATTGACGCGTTCATCTTATACAGCGCGCCGATCGCACCGGAGGCCAGGAAGTAACGGATGTAGCTTTCCTGCGTTACCGGTTCGATAAAGTGATCGTAATAGGCCAGCACCGCCGGAACGATACCGCAGGCACCGTTAGTAGGAGCGGTAACCACGCGGCCACCGGCGGCGTTCTCTTCGTTAACCGCCAGCGCGAACATATTGACCCAGTCAATGACCGTCATCGGATCACTGTTGGTTTTGTCCTGGCTGACCAGCATCCGGCGCAGCGCAGCGGCACGGCGCGGCACGCGCAGTGGACCAGGCAGTACGCCTTCGGTATTCAGACCGCGATCGATACAGGCACGCATGGTCTGCCACACGTCGGCAAAATAGTCTTCAATCTCTTTTTTGCTGTGCAGCGCCAGTTCGTTCTGCATCACCATGCCCGAGAGCGACAGGCCGGTCTCTTTGCAGTAATCGAGCATTTCTTTTGCCGATTTAAACGGATACGGGACGGTGACATCGCCGCTCAAATCCTGGCCGAAATGCTCCTCGTCGACGATGAAACCGCCGCCGATGGAGTAATAGGTTTTGCTGTAAATGACGTTATCGCCGGCGAACGCATGGATGGTCATGCCGTTTTCATGCAGTGACAGGTTGTCGCTACGAAAACGCATTCCGTCGTCCTGCGGGAAATCAACTTCACGACGACCGTTTGCCAGCAGCAGACGACCGCGGGTTTGTACGTCGCGGATAAACGCCGGGATCGCGTCAATATCAACGGTCGCAGGCAGATTGCCCGCCAGACCCATGATGATGGCGATATCGGTGTGGTGGCCCTTACCGGTTAATGACAATGATCCGTAAACGTCAACCGCCACGCGGGTCACGTCATCGATCAGTCCCTTTTCGACCAGGTCATCGACGAACTGCTTACCGGCCTTCATTGGGCCGACAGTGTGGGAAGATGAGGGACCGATCCCCACCTTGAACATGTCGAATATACTAATCACGCTAACACTCCTGACAGGGTTACCGGAAAGTTCCGATAACGATGTTAAAACTGCGCATAGTGTAAGAGGGAACACCGCAGGCAGCTTAACTATTCACATGAATTAAACTAATGCTTCACCTCGAATTTACTAATAGCGTGAAGTGCAGCACAGCGCCTTATTCCACAGTATAGCTAAGGCTTAACGCCAATTTGTAAGGCCAGCTCACGAATAATGCCTGCGGTCATTCCCCAGACAAAATAATGCTGATACCAGGAGAGCCATACGCGATGCGAATTGCCCCGGCGGTGAATGTCGAGGGGGTGATAGCGTCCGAGTCGCAGGGCTTCGGCGAGCGGCATTTCGAAGACTGCCGCGACTTCATCCTCACTGGCGTGATAATGCAAATCGGGCGGAATAATGCCGACCACCGGCGTGACCTGAAATCCGGTGACGCTGTCGACCGGCGGCAGTACGCCGAGAATTTCCACCGATGAGGGTGGGATAGCCACTTCTTCCTGCGCTTCCCGCAGCGCGGCAGCAATTAGCGACGCATCGCTGCTGTCCACAGCGCCGCCGGGAAACGCCACCTGACCGGCGTGTTTACGCAGCCGGGGTGAGCGTTGGGTTAACAGCAATCCGGGTTCTTCACGACGCACAATCGGGATCAGCACCGCCGCTTGTCGCTGATTGAGCGACGCCCGCGTTGGCTGCGGGCGTAATAGTTGAAATCGGGCGATAAAATCGTCAAGTTTCATGTCCGGGTGCTGCATCGGTTAAGACTCCAGTTGCTGCAGAATACGATTCACTTTATCAAACGTTTCCTGATATTCCGCCTGCTCGTCGCTATCGGCCACCACCCCGCCACCGGCAGAGCAGACAATGTTACCGTCTGCCGCGGTCAGCGTGCGGATGGTAATGCTGGTGTCCATATTGCCGCACAGGCTGATATAGCCAATGCTGCCGCACCACGCGTTACGCCGATGGGGTTCAAGCTCATCAATGATTTCCATCGCTCTGACTTTCGGCGCACCGGTAATGGAACCGCCGGGGAAGGCGGCGCGCAGCAAATCGGTCGCGTGCAGGCTGGCGGGAAGTTCAGCAGTAATGGTGCTCACCAGATGGTGCACCGCCGGGAACGGCTCAACCACGAACAGCTCCGGCACGCGAACGCTACCGGGCACCGCCACGCGGCCAATATCGTTGCGCATCAAATCGACAATCATCAAATTTTCAGCCCGATCCTTCGGTGAGGCGCGCAGTTTTTCAGCCTGCTGTCGGTCCTGCTCAGCGTCGGGCAGGCGCGGAAGGGTGCCCTTGATAGGACGGGTCTGGATCTGCTGGTTTTCGAGCTGAATAAAGCGTTCCGGTGACAGGCTCAGCACCGCGCTTGCGTCTAGCCGAATAAAGGCACTGAACGGTGCACGATTGGCCTGATTCAGCAGACAAAATGCCTGCCACTCATCGCCGGAATAGTTAGCCTGAAAACGCTGAGCCAGATTGACCTGATAACAGTCGCCGCTGTTCAAATACGCCTGCACCTGGCGAAATTTTGCGCCGTACTCTTCGCGCGTCATATTGGAATGCCATGGTGACGTCAGGGCAAAGGGCGGGCGTGATTCTACCTGCTGCGCGACCAGCCAGGCTAAGCGCTGGTGGGGACAGTCGTGGCTCAACAAGGACACTTTCCGCAACCGGTGGTCGACTATCAACGCCCAGCGATAAATTCCCACCGCCATATCCGGGACGTGCATATCGGCCTGTGCGTGCTCCGGTAGCGTTTCAAAGCGTCGGCCAAGATCGTAGCCGAACAGACCCAATGCCCCACCCTGAAAGGGGATGTCGGGATGGGGGGGCACGTCAAGGCCGCATTTATCCAACTCACGTTTGAGTAATGACAACGGGTCATCGGTGGAGTCGAAATCGCCCTCTGCACAGCAGATTCGCGTGGTAATACCGGTGGTTTCCACAGTAACGACCGGGTCGGCAACCAGGATATCAAAGCGATTATGCGGGTGATCGGCAAAGCCAGAGTGCAGCAGCATCGCCCAGGGGGCGGTGGAAAGGGGGGCAAAATAGTGTTCAGCGGCGTCGGCGCGCCAGGGCAGAGAAATCACAGCAGGGGACAACTTCGACCTCAATCTGTCTGTTGCCGCCCACTGGCTAATGTGCAGGCGGCGTGAAATAATAAGCGCCAACAATGTAGCAGGAGTTCACCATGATTTCAGGTTTACCTTCACTTAGCCACGACCAACAGCAAAAAGCGGTAGAACGCATTCAGGAACTGATGACCCAGGGCTTGAGTAGCGGCGAGGCGATTCAGTTGGTCGCCAAAGAGATCCGCGCCAGCCACACGGGTGAAATGATCGTAGCGCGTTTTGAAGATGAGGATGAAGAAGAGTAAACCCGCAGGTTTTACACCGCAGCGACAATCTTAATTTCAACCTTATACTGCGGCTTCATCAAACCGGCCTGCACGGTGCAACGCACCGGCGCATGTCCGGCAACTACCCACGCATCCCAGGCTTTATTCATCGCAGCAAAATCTGCTTTATCGGCGAGAAAAATCGTGGCATCGAGGATGCGGGATTTATCGCTGCCCTGTTTTTCCAGAATCGCATCAATCTGCGCCAGAGTGTTCGCCGTCTGCTCAAACGCATCGGCATCCAGATTTTCCGGCACGCCGGTGTAGTAGAGGGTCTGGTTGTGGATCACGACATCAGACCAGCGGGCTTCGGCATCAATACGGACAATAGTCATCTTAGTTTCCTTATTTAACTCCATTTTAGGTGGCAAGAGTGCCACATTGTCGACGGCCCGTCATCAGTTTGGCTGGTACAACGTCCCCCGCACTGACATAATTACTGTCCAGATTTACAGGGGGTAGTGTGACGGACGATTTTGCAACAGACGGGCAATTAGCCCAGGCGATACCCGGGTTCAAACCCCGCGAACCGCAGCGTCAAATGGCGCACGCGGTGGCGAAAGCCATCGATGAAACGCGGCCGCTGGTGGTGGAAGCGGGAACCGGTACGGGCAAAACGTACGCCTACCTTGCCCCTGCGCTGCGGGCGAAGAAAAAGGTCATCATCTCCACGGGGTCGAAAGCGTTGCAGGATCAGCTTTACAGCCGTGATCTGCCGACTGTCGCCACCGCGTTGAAATTCACCGGCAGGCTGGCACTGCTCAAGGGCCGCTCCAACTACCTTTGCCTCGAGCGTCTTGAACAGCAAGCGATTGCCGGGGGCGACCTGCCGGTTCAGACCCTCAGCGACGTTATCATTTTGCGTAGCTGGGCCAATCAGACCATCGACGGCGATATCAGCACCTGCGTCAGCGTGGCGGAAGATTCCCAGGCCTGGCCGTTGGTCACCAGCACCAACGACAACTGTCTTGGCAGCGATTGCCCGCTGTATAAAGACTGCTTTGTGGTCAAGGCGCGTAAAAAAGCGATGGATGCCGATGTGGTGGTGGTCAACCATCACCTGTTTCTCGCCGACATGGTGGTGAAAGAGGGCGGTTTCGGGGAGTTAATCCCGGAAGCGGAAGTCATGATTTTCGATGAAGCCCATCAGCTCCCCGACATCGCCAGCCAGTATTTTGGCCAGTCGCTCTCCAGCCGGCAATTGCTCGATATGGCGAAAGATATCACCATCGCCTATCGCACCGAATTGAAAGACACCCAGCAGTTGCAGAAATGCGCCGACCGTCTGGCGCAGGCAACGCAGGATTTCCGCCTGCAGCTTGGTGAACCGGGCTATCGTGGCAATCTGCGCGAATTGCTGGCCGACAGTGGTATCCAACGGGCGCTTTTGTTGCTCGATGATGCGCTGGAGCTGTGTTACGACGTGGCGAAACTCTCCCTGGGTCGTTCGGCCTTGCTGGACGCGGCATTCGAACGCGCGACCTTATATCGCGCGCGTCTGAAGCGTCTGAAAGAGATTAACCAGCCGGGCTTCAGCTACTGGTATGAATGTACCTCGCGCAACTTTACCCTCGCGCTGACCCCGCTCACGGTGGCCGATAAATTCAAAGAAGTGATGGCGCAGAAAAAGGGCAGCTGGATTTTTACCTCCGCCACGCTGTCGGTGAACGACGATCTGCACCACTTTACCGAGCGGTTGGGCATCAGTGAGGCGGAATCGCTGCTGTTGCCGAGCCCGTTTGATTACGCTACACAGGCGCTATTGTGTGTGCCGCGCAATCTGCCGCTGCCCAACCAGCCGGGCGGAGCACGTCAGCTGGCGACTATGCTGCGCCCGATGATTGAAGCCAACAATGGCCGCTGCTTTATGCTCTGCACCTCGCACGCGATGATGCGTGACCTGGCGGAACAGTTCCGCGCTATGCTCGACCTGCCGGTGCTGTTACAGGGCGAAACCAGCAAAGGCCAGCTTTTGCAGCAGTTCGTCAGCGCCGGGAATGCGTTGTTGGTCGCAACCAGCAGCTTCTGGGAAGGGGTGGACGTACGCGGGGATGCGTTGTCCCTGGTTATCATCGACAAACTGCCGTTTACCTCACCGGAAGATCCGTTGCTAAAAGCGCGAATGGAAGACTGCCGTCTACGCGGGGGCGATCCATTTGATGACGTCCAACTCCCGGATGCGGTGATCACCCTGAAGCAGGGCGTGGGTCGACTGATCCGCGACGTTGACGATCGCGGCGTGCTGGTGATTTGCGATAACCGTCTGGTGATGCGTCCGTACGGGGCGGTGTTCTTATCAAGTCTGCCGCCGACCCCGCGCACCCGTGATATCAGTCGGGCCGTGCGTTTCCTTGCCCGTCTCGAAGTGGGTAATTCAGGGTGAACTGTGTTAATATGCGCGCCATTTTGTTGACCCGCTATTGCGAGAGCGCGACGTCCTATGCGAATTCTGGCTATTGATACCGCCACAGAAGCCTGTTCTGCGGCTATGTGGAATGATGGTGCCACTACGGCTCACTTCGAGCTTTGTCCCCGCGAACACACCCAACGTATTCTGCCTCTGGTGCAGGATATCCTTACCGAAACGGGCATCACGTTGACGGAACTCGACGCACTGGCCTTTGGCCGTGGGCCGGGCAGCTTTACCGGTGTGCGTATCGGGATTGGTATTGCGCAGGGCCTGGCGCTGGGCGCCAATCTGCCGATGATTGGCGTGTCGACCCTGGTCACTATGGCGCAAGGCGCATGGCGTAAAACCGGCGCGACTCGCGTGCTGGCAGCCATTGATGCGCGGATGGGTGAAGTTTACTGGGCCGAATACCAGCGTGATGAGCAGGGCATTTGGCACGGTGAAGAAACGGAAGCGGTGTTGAAGCCTGAAGCCGTTACCGCCCGGTTGCAACAGCTCGATGGCGAATGGGCAACCGTCGGCACCGGCTGGGCTGCCTGGCCAGACATGGCCCATGACACATCCGTCACGCTGGTCGACGGTGAGATGCTACTGCCTGCGGCGGAAGATATGCTGCCCCTGGCCTGCCAGCTGTTGGCTGACAATAAAACCGTTGCCGTAGAACATGCCGAACCAGTTTATTTACGTAACAACGTGGCATGGAAGAAACTTCCGGGCCGGGAATGAATCTTAGTTGATATAACTGAGAATAAAGGAGTTACATCATTGCGAGTCGCAAACAGGTAGTGCGTGGCTTATTGGCTGGAGTAGTCATTGCCGTTCTGAGTGGATGCGTAACCGTCCCGGATGCAATCAAAGGCACCAGCCCAACGCCGCAGCAGGATCTGGTTCGGGTCATGTCTGCTCCGCAACTGTATGTCGGTCAGGAAGCCCGCTTTGGCGGGAAAGTGGTGAACGTCCTCAACGTTCAGGGCAAAACCCGACTGGAAATCGCCACCGTACCGCTAGACGATGGCGCCCGGCCGACGCTCGGCGAACCCTCTCGTGGCCGGGTGTATGCTGATGTGAATGGCTTCCTCGACCCGGTTGATTTCCGTAATCAGCTGGTCACTGTGGTTGGGCCGATTACCGGCACCGCGAAAGGCAAAATTGGCGACACGGCTTACACCTATCTGGTGATGCAGGCCAACGGTTATAAGCGCTGGCGCGTGGTGCAGCAGGTGATGATGCCGCCAGAACCGATTGACCCGTATTGGGGTTGGGCGGGGCCACGCCCTTGGCGTTATGGCTACGGCTATGCCGGCTGGTATAACCCGGGCCCGGCGCAGGTGCAGACTATCGTTACCGAATAATGTCATGTTTTACATCATTTAAGAGACAGCGGCTGGTCCGCTGTTTCTTTTTTTCGGGATGGAGTCCCGAGAGTCATAAAAATAAATAGTGACGCGCTTCGCAACCTTAAATTCGTATAATTAATAAACTGGTACGATAAGTTAATATGTTGTTAATAACTTGTTTATTGGCAGGGGTTGTGATGACGACGAATTCTCATTTCAGAGGTGATGCATTGAAAAAGGTTTGGCTTAACCGCTATCCCGCCGATGTTCCGGCGGAGATTGATCCTGACCGTTATCAATCCCTGGTAGATCTGTTCGAACAGGCGACAACCCGCTACGCTGACCAGCCTGCGTTTATTAACATGGGTGAAGTGATGACCTTCCGTAAGCTCGAAGAGCGCAGCCGCGCCTTTGCCGCTTATCTTCAGGAAGGGCTGGGTCTGCAAAAAGGCGATCGCGTGGCGCTGATGATGCCCAATCTGCTGCAATATCCGGTGGCCTTGTTTGGGATTCTGCGCGCCGGGATGATTGTGGTAAACGTTAACCCGCTCTACACCCCGCGCGAACTCGAACACCAGTTAAACGACAGCGGCGCCAGCGCAATTGTGATTGTCTCCAATTTTGCGCACACCCTGGAAAAAGTCGTCGAGAAAACCCAGGTGCGGCATGTGATCCTCACCCGTATGGGCGATCAGCTTTCCACTGCCAAAGGCACGCTGGTTAATTTCGTCGTCAAATACATCAAGCGTCTGGTGCCGAAGTATCATCTGCCGGACGCTATCTCGTTTCGTAGCGCATTGCAGCAGGGCTACCGGATGCAGTACATCAAGCCGGAAGTGGTCTGCGAAGACCTGGCTTTCCTGCAATACACCGGTGGTACCACGGGCGTTGCCAAAGGCGCGATGCTGACGCACCGCAACATGCTGGCAAACCTGGCACAGGTGCATGCTACCTACGGGCCGCTGTTCCAGCCGGGTAGAGAGCTGGTGGTGACCGCGCTACCGCTGTATCACATTTTCGCCCTGACCATGAACTGCCTGCTGTTTATTGAACTGGGCGGGCAGAACCTGCTTATCACCAACCCGCGCGACATTCCGGGGCTGGTCAAGGAGCTGGCGAAATATCCGTTCACCGCCATGACTGGCGTGAACACCTTGTTCAATGCCTTGCTGAATAACAAGGATTTCCAGCAGCTCGATTTTTCTACCATGCGTCTGTCGGCGGGCGGCGGAATGCCGGTCCAGCAGGCAGTGGCCGAGCGTTGGGTCAAACTCACCGGACGCTATCTGTTGGAAGGCTACGGCCTGACCGAATGCGCACCGCTGGTCAGCGTCAACCCGCACGATATCGACTATCATAGCGGCAGCATTGGCCTGCCGGTGCCATCGACCGAAGTGAAGCTGGTCGATGATGAGAATAACGAGGTCGCACCGGGCGAGCCGGGTGAGCTTTGCGTCAAAGGCCCGCAGGTGATGCTGGGTTACTGGCAGCGCCCGGATGCCACCGACGAAATCATCAAAAACGGTTGGCTGTATACCGGGGATATCGCGGTGATGGACGAAGAGGGCTTCATGCGCATCGTCGATCGCAAAAAGGACATGATTCTGGTCTCCGGTTTTAACGTCTATCCGAATGAAATCGAAGATGTGGTGATGCAGCATTCCGGGGTACAGGAAGTGGCTGCGGTTGGCGTGCCGTCCGGCAGCAGCGGCGAAGCGGTCAAAATCTTCGTGGTCAAGAAAGACGCGTCGTTGACCGAGGAAGCGCTGGTCACCTTCTGCCGTCGGCATCTGACCGGTTACAAGGTACCGAAGCTGGTCGAGTTCCGTACCGAGTTGCCGAAATCCAATGTCGGAAAGATTTTGCGACGAGAACTACGTGACGAAGCGCGCGCTAAAGTAGACAATAAAGCCTGAACTACGCGTGAGTCGCCTTCAGACGCCGGTTAAGCCGGCGTTTTTTATGGGCGCAAACCATAGAGAATACAGATTGAATTATCAGATGATCACCGAGGACGCTGCGCTGAAAGTCGCCTGTGACCAGGCCCGCAACGTACCTGCCATTGCGCTGGACACCGAATTTGTCCGCACCCGTACCTATTACCCGCAGTTGGGTCTGATTCAGATGTTTGATGGCGAAACGGTGGTGCTGATTGACCCGCTGACCATCACCGACTGGCGGCCTTTCAAAGCGCTGATGCTCGACAAAAATGTCACCAAATATTTGCATGCCGGTAGCGAAGATCTCGAAGTCTTTTTGAATGCCTTTGGCGAATTGCCGGAGCCGCTGATTGACACCCAAATCCTCGCCGCGTTCTGCGGTCGCCCGATGTCCTGGGGCTTTGCGGCGATGGTTGAGGAATATACCGGTATTGCGCTGGATAAAAGCGAATCCCGCACCGACTGGCTGGCCCGTCCGCTGACCGAGCGTCAGTGCGATTACGCGGCGGCTGACGTCTGGTATCTGCTGCCTATCGCCAAAAAGCTGCTGGCGGAAACCGACACCAGCGGCTGGCTGCCTGCGGCGCTCGATGAGTGTCGTCTGATGCAGCAGCGCCGCCAGGAAGTGGTTGATCCGGCGGAAGCCTGGCGTGACATTACCAACGCCTGGCAGCTGCGTACGCGTCAGCTGGCGTGTCTGAAACTGCTGGCCGACTGGCGCCTGCGAAAAGCGCGCGAACGCAATATGGCGGTGAATTTCGTGGTGCGGGAAGAACATCTCTGGAGCGTGGCGCGCTACATGCCGGGCAGCATGGGCGAGCTCGACAGCCTGGGCCTGTCAGGGAGCGAAATTCGTTTCCACGGCAAAACGCTGGTGAGCCTGGTTGAGAAAGCCAAAGAGTTACCGGAAGACGCTCTGCCTGAGCCACTGCTGAATCTGATGGATATGCCGGGCTATCGCACGCTGTTCAAAGAGATTAAAGCGCTGGTGCAGGATGTCAGCAAAGAGAAGGGGGTGAGCGTGGAGCTGATGGCCTCTCGTCGCCAAATTAACCAACTGTTGAACTGGCATTGGCAGCTTAAACCGCAGAGCGGTTTACCGGAGCTGATTGCGGGCTGGCGCGGCGAGATGATGGGTGAAAGCCTGAAGGCGCTGCTGGCGAAATATCCGCGCGGCTAAAACGGCGGCACAGTAAAAAACCCCGGATTCCGGGGTTTTTTGTTTTAGCGCATCGTGATTACGACTTCGATTCTTCCGCTTCGGGGAGCGTCACGTTGAGCTCAAGGATGGAGATATCCCCATCTTTTTGCTCCAGTTGAACGGTCACCATTTCGGGATCGATCTGAATGTATTTGCAGATAACTTCAAGAATATCTTTCCTGAGCTGCGGCAAATAATGCGGTTCAGCGTCACTGCGACGGCGCTCCGCGACGATAATCTGTAAACGTTCTTTCGCGATGTTGGCGGTGTTCTTTTTTCGTGAGAGAAAAAAGTCGAGTAATGCCATAACTTATCCTCCGAACAGGCGTTTGAGGAAACCTTTCTTCTCTTCTTCAATGAAGCGGAAAGGACGTTCTTCTCCCAGTAAACGATCTACCGTGTCGGCGTAGGCTTTGCCCGCGTCCGCTTCGGCATCCAGAATAACCGGCTCACCCTGGTTAGATGCGCGTAGCACTGACTGATCTTCAGGGATCACGCCAACCAGTTTGATGCGCAGAATTTCCAGCACATCTTCCATGCTAAGCATATCGCCTCTGCTGACGCGGCCCGGGTTGTAGCGGGTCAGCAAAAGATGCTCTTTAATCGGGTCTTCGCCTTTCTCGGCGCGACGGGATTTCGACGCCAGAATGCCGAGGATACGGTCAGAGTCGCGAACAGAAGAGACTTCCGGGTTGGTGGTGATCACCGCTTCGTCAGCGAAGTACAGCGCCATCAGCGCACCGGTTTCAATACCGGCCGGAGAGTCACAGACGATGAAGTCGAATTCCATCTTCTTTAACTCTTCCAGGACTTTTTCAACGCCTTCGTAGGTCAGGGCGTCTTTATCGCGGGTTTGCGATGCCGGAAGAATATAGAGATTTTCGGTACGTTTATCTTTAATCAGCGCCTGGTTCAGCGTGGCATCGCCCTGAATCACGTTGACGAAATCGTAAACGACACGGCGTTCGCAGCCCATAATCAGGTCAAGGTTACGCAGGCCGATGTCGAAATCGATTACGACGGTTTTCTTTCCCTTCTGGGCCAAACCTGTAGCGATGGCCGCGCTGGAGGTGGTCTTGCCAACGCCCCCTTTACCCGAAGTCACAACAATAATGCGTGCCATAAAAATTCCTTGTTAAAAAGGGATTAGTTTAACGGTTCAATTGTCAAAGCCGCTTCGTCCAGACGCAGACGGACCGCTTTGCCATAATAATCGGCGGTGATGTTTTCACTCAGCCAGTATTCCCCTGCGATAGACACCAGTTCTGCCGCAAGGTGGGTACAAAATATTTGTGCTTCCCTGTCACCGCTTGCACCCGCCAGCGCACGTCCACGCATCATGCCGTAGATATGAATGTTACCGTCGGCGATAAGTTCAGCGCCCGCACTCACATGACTTGTGACAATCAGATCACAGTTTGGTGCATAAATGCGCTGACCGGAACGAACCGGGGTATCAATCAATCGCGTTTTTGTGACCGGAGTAACAATTGGGGCGGGAGCAGGGGCTTCAACAGGGGTAACTCGCTGAACTTTTTCTTTCCCTTCAGTGAGTAAGGGAATGCCCGCGCGCTCAATCTCGGCTTTTAATTCGGGATTTTTGCAGCCGCTGACACCCATAATGCGTAAACCGGTTGCGCTAATGACTTGCTGAAGCGGTTTCCACTGCGTGATGTCAGCCAGACTGCTGATATTCACAACAACAGGGGCGTGTCGCAGAAAAGCGGGAGCCTGGGCGATTTTGTCTTCTAACGCCTGACGAATAACCTCGGGTTTTGCCTCGTGCAAATGAACCACTGATAACGTGAAGCTACTGCCTTTAAGTTCGATTGGCGTGTTTGACATCCTGGCCTTACTCAATTTCAATTTATCGGCCGCACAGCTGCGGTGATATTCCGAAGACTACAGGGCATGTTATAGTCACTAATATAGAGTGGCAAGTCGCCACAGGCTAATTCAGAGTAAAAGTCATGTTTTGTGTGATCTACAAAAGTACCAAGCGCGATCAAACCTACCTCTATGTCGAAAAAAAAGACGATTTCTCCCGCGTTCCGGAAGAATTAATGAAGGGCTTTGGTCAGCCGCAGCTTGCAATGATTCTGCCCCTGGATGGGCGTAAGCAATTGGTCAATGCCTCACTGGAAAAGGTGAAACAAGCCTTAACTGAAAAAGGCTATTATCTGCAAATGCCGCCTCCACCGGAAAATTTACTCAAGCAACACCTTCAGGAGAGCGGTAAAAAATAACGCAACGACAGGAGCTGGCATGTATCAACATCATAACTGGCAGGGCGCGCTACTGGATTACCCGGTCAGTAAAGTGGTTTGTGTAGGCAGTAATTACGCGAAACATATTCAGGAAATGGGCAGCGCGACGCCGGAAGAGCCGGTGCTGTTTATTAAACCTGAAACGGCGCTGTGCGATATACGCCAGCCGCTGGTGTTACCGGAAGGGCTCGGCGCGGTACATCATGAAGTTGAACTGGCGGTGCTGATTGGCGGTACGTTGCGCCATGCCACCGAAGAACACGTGCTCAAGGCGATTGCCGGTTATGGTGTGGCGTTGGACCTCACCCTGCGTGAGCTGCAGGGCAAATTGAAGAAAGCCGGGCAGCCGTGGGAAAAAGCAAAAGGGTTTGATAATTCCTGCCCAATTTCCGGTTTCATTCCGGCGAGCGATTTCCAGGGTGACCCGCAAAACACACCGCTCGGCCTGAAGGTCAATGGCGACGTGCGACAGCTAGGGAATACCGCCGACATGATCCACAAGATTGTGCCGCTGATTGCCTACATGAGCCGTTTCTTCACCCTGAAAAGCGGGGACGTTATCCTGACCGGTACGCCGGAAGGTGTTGGCCCGCTGAGTAGCGGCGACGAACTGGACGTAACCTTCAACGGCCATTCCCTCACAACTCGCGTGCTGTAAGCATCCATTGCCGCCCCTGTCGGGCGGCAAAACTTGCATCCCTCTGCCAGACTGGTTATAAGGTGCACCCTGGTTTTCAATGGCGGATATTCCCTATGAGCAACACACCCTTCTGGCAAAGCAAAACTCTCGAACAGATGACCGACGTTGAGTGGGAGTCTTTGTGCGACGGCTGCGGTCAGTGCTGCCTGCACAAGCTGATGGATGAAGACAGCGATGAAATCTATTTCACCAACGTTGCCTGCCGTCAGCTGAATATCAAAACCTGCCAGTGCCGCAACTACGAGCGCCGCTTTGAGTATGAGGCCGATTGCATCAAGCTGACGCGCGACAATCTGCCAACCTTTGAGTGGTTGCCGCATACCTGCGCCTATCGTCTGCTGGCGGAAGGCCAGCCCTTGCCGACGTGGCATCCGCTGTTGACCGGCTCCAAAGCCGCCATGCACGGCGAGCGCATTTCGGTGCGTCATATCGCGGTGCCGGAATCAGACGTGCGTGACTGGGAAGACCATATTCTGAATCATCCGAATCGTGGGTAATTCTTCGCCAATGAAAACGCCACCCGCAAGCTGCCGGTGGCGTTGTTGTTTCAGGCGTTTCTGATCAGAAAAGTACCGAGTAATTCAGGCCAAACGTCCGGCCACGGCCTTTGTAAGTGTAGAGACCCGGCGCCCCATAGGTTGGGCTGTAAAGCCCCGGTGCGCGCTGGCCCCAGACCGTGGTGTAGTCTTCATCCAGTAGATTTTCCACGCTGAAACTCACTTTGCCTACCGGCAGGGCGTAGCTGCCGAGAAAATCGACGGTGTTATAGCCGTCAATCTTGTTGCTGTCGGCATCCGACACATCAAATGTCTGCGTGCTCTGTACCCGCAGGCCCCAATCCCCCGGCGCCCAGTTGACCCACGCGCTGACCTTCGACGGACTGGCGCTGTCTACCGTCAGTTTCTCCCATTTACCGTTGTTTCGGGTTTCTGACTTGATGGCGTTAAAGTTGGACCCGAGACTCCACTCGCTCTCAGTGAAGAAATAGTCCACCTGACCCTCCACCCCGTAGATTCGACGCTTGTCGTCTTCCAGCGAGAGGGTCATATCGCTCTTATTGATATTGATGGTTTTATCCGACAGCGAGTAATAGGCCGCCACCTGTGTGCGCAGGTTATCACCGGTTAAGCGCCAGCCGAGCTCATAGGCATTGACCTTAATGCCATCCAGTTTTGAATCACTGACGTTGACGCTGTTATTCAGACGGTAGTGGCCGTCAACCAGAGTGTAGTTCCCGGCACCGTAGTACTTCGCCACGTCAGGAATTTCAAAGCCCTGAGAGAAGTTAAACCACAGCTGCTGACGGTCTGTCAGATGCCCAAGGATCCCGGCGTTAAACAGCAGATTGTTGTAATCCGTTTTGCCGCCCGGTACGGCATCGGCAGAGGTCGCTTTGCCGGTGGCAATCGCCTGCTGCTGGGCGTAGCCCACAAAGTCGTCGACCTTGTTTTCGGTATACTGGTAACGCACCCCGCCGGTTAAGGTAATGGCGCTGATGTCGTAACTCGCCTGTAAGAACGGAGCGAGGTTAGTGATGCTGTAGCCCGGGTAACGACCGACGTTATAGGCATTATCCAGCTTCATTCCCCCGCTGGCCGCGGCTTTGTCGAGGTCAAAAAACTGCTGATTGGCATTGAACGACTCGTGATCGGCATCAACGCCCCAGGTCAGGGTCAGGTCATCCACCGGATTGCTGTTCAGCGTCAGCTTGCCGCCGTAAAAGTCGGTTTTCTGTTGTGACGCGCCGATGCTGGTAACGCTGCCTTTGCTCAGGGTCGGGAACGGGTAGAAGGTCAGGCTTTCATCGCGGTAATAAATCTGCGCCACCAGATCCTGCCCCCAGACGTCGGTATTGGAATATTGCAGGTTAATCAGATGGCGTTCGGTGCCGGGCAGGCGATCCGAATCGAGATTATCCTTGTTATAGGCGGTTGCATCCCCGGTCACCGCAGAAAAATCCTCGCCGAGGAACAGGCCGTGTTTACCGTCGGACTGGCTCTTGTAATACTGGGTCGTCAGTTGAAGCTGTTGATGGTCATCAATATTGAGTGTGCCGGTGCCCATAATGTCCAGACGGTCGGAATATTGCAGACCGGTTTGGGTGTTGTCGATAATCACCTCGTCGCCGTTGCCGTCATACCCACCGCCGTATCGCTGATACGCCACCGACAGACGCCCAGAGGCGTTGTCGTTCCCGCCGCTGACCGCCGCCGCGATGTTTTCATCATGATCGTTACGGCTATTAAAGCCGCTCTTTGCCCCGGTCTGGAATTCCACTTCGGTTTCCGGCTGGCCTTTTTTGGTGACGATATTGATAAGGCCCCCGGTACTGCCGCCGCCGTAGAGCGACGTAGCCCCGGAAATGACTTCAATCCGTGAAATATTGAACGGGTCAATAGAATCGAGTTGGCGGCTGTCGCTGCGGGAGGAGTTAAGCCGTACGCCATCGACCATCACCATCATCGAACGTCCACGCATGTTCATCCCGTAGTTGGTGCGTCCCTGACTGCTGACGTCCATTCCGGGGATGAGCTGAGCCAGCACTTCTTTCAGCTCTTTGCCGCCCTGAACCTGCTGTTCAATATCCGCCTGTTCTATAACCCAGGTGGTTTGCGCCATATCGGCAACGGTGTGATTGCCCCGGCTGGCGGACACGACCAGCGTATCTTCCTGTTGTGATCCCGCCGAGACGTTGGCGGAAAACATGGCAAGCAAACAAGGATTCAAAACCCAACGAGTCGTGCGCTTCATTTGTTGTCAAATTCCCAGAGTGGTAGCAGAAGGTAAGCAAGTGTCAATATTGATAATAATTATCGTTATGATATTCATTCCGCTAATTCTGGCAACTTATTTTGTCATATTTGCTTTCATTATCTCCATGATTTACACACAGTTTGTGCCGGTATTGGCGCTTTAGATGAAGCCTTACGAATCAGCATAATGGGGAGTGTTAGATAAAAAAAACGCTCCCGAAGGAGCGTTTAGTGGTGTGCCGTTTGCTTTTATCGTCCAAACAGGTCACGTTTTTTCGGTTTGAACGCCTGGGCAATCAACACCAGCAAACCGACAATCAGGAAGGCGGCGAAAATGCCTACCAGCCACTGCGGCATTTCGAGAGTCAGGAACTGCCACTGACGCTCGGCACAGTCACCTGACGCCACAAATACCTGCGGCAGCCACTTATCCAACGGCAGCCAGCTTGGGAAGCGGGCGGCAAAATCGCAGGTCTGGAACGGGGACGGATGTAGCTGGATCATGGTGTGTTCCCACGCCAGCTGAACGCCGCGCCAGGCGCTGTAAAGCCAAATCAGAATGGCCGCATAACGCAGAGGCGTTTTCGGCGCAATGGCACCGACAATCCCCGCGCCCATAATCCCGAACAGCGCACAGCGCTCGTAAATACACATCACGCACGGCTGGAGCAGCATCACGTGTTGGAACCACAGCGCGACCATTTCGAGTGCAAAGGCCACTAACGCCATCAACAACCACGCTCCGCGACCGCGTGAGCACTGGTTTAAAAATCGCAACATAATCATTTCCCTGGAACATGCTAGACACCGCAGTTTAAACGAATTCATTTCCCGCGCCACCAGGCGTCGCAAAAATATTGCGTAACGGTTGATTAAATCGCCCGGAAATTATTCCGGGCGTCAATCAGAGCAGGTTTAATGTGCCGGGATAGCGGTGCTGACCAGCCAGCCTTTGGCCGTCATCCACTCGGTGTAGGGGATCAGCGTAAACTCGACGCACAGCAGGCCGACAATGGTCAGCACAATGGTATAGGGCAGCGCCATCCACACCATTCGGCCATACGAGAGGCGTATCAGCGGGGCGAGGGCAGAAGTGAGCAGGAACAGGAACGCAGCCTGACCGTTAGGTGTCGCCACCGAGGGCAGGTTAGTACCGGTATTGATTGCCACCGCCAGCATCTCGAACTGCGGCAAAGAAATTGCCCCATGTTCCAGCGCCGCTTTGGCCTCATTGATATACACCGTGCCGACAAATACATTGTCAGAAATGGAGGAGAGCAGGCCATTGAACAGATAGAACAGCGATAGCTGCGCGTGCGGCGACGCCTGTAACACGAAGTCGATAATCGGCCCGAACAGCGCCTGATCGATGATAACCGCCACCACTGCGAAAAACACCGTCAGCAGGGCAGTAAACGGCAGCGCTTCGGTAAAGGCTTTGCCAATGGCATGTTCATCGGTCACGCCGGTCAGTGAGGTCGCAAGAATGATAACCGTCAGGCCAATCAGTCCCACTTCCGCCAGATGCAGGGCCAGGGCCAGCACCAGCCAGACCCCGATAATGCCCTGCACCAACAGCTTCAGCGTTTCCTGGCGAGTACGCTGTTCGCGGCTTTTGTTATCGAAGTCTTTCAGCACATCGCGCACGCCCGGTGGCAGTTCGCCGCCGTAGCCAAACAGTTTAAACTTCTCGACCAGCAGACAGGTCATCATCCCGCACACAAACACCGGCAGGGTTATCGGCAGCATACGCATGAAAAATTCGCCAAAATGCCAGCCCGCGGCTTTGGCGATGATCAGGTTTTGCGGCTCGCCCACCATGGTCATCACCCCGCCGAGCGCGGTACCGACCCCGGCGTGCATCATCAGGCTGCGCAGGAAGGCGCGGAACTGTTCCAGCACGTCTTTGTTATGCACTTCGATATGGCTGTCGTCGAGCATATCGTTATCGCCCGGTCGCGAAGAGGCCACGCGATGATAGATCCCGTAAAAGCCGACCGCGACGCTGATGATAACGGCAACGACCGTGAGCGCATCCAGGAAAGCGGATAAAAACGCAGCGGCGAGACAAAAGGCCGCGGATAGCAGCATCTTACTCTGGATGGTCAGCAGCAGACGGGTAAAGATGAACAGCAGCAGCTGCTTCATGAAATAGATGCCTGCGACCATAAACATCAGCAACAGCAGCACTTCGAGGTTGTTGGCAATTTCTTCGCGCACATGCTCGGCGCTGGTCATACCAATCATCACGCCTTCAATGGCCAACAGGCCGCCGGGGAGCAGGGGATAGCATTTCAGCGCCATTGCCAGGGTGAAGATAAATTCTGCCACCAGCATCCAGCCAGCGATGAACGGATTGAAGTAAAAGACGACTGGGTTAATAACTAAAAAGACAATCAGCGTCAGTTTGTACCAGTCGGGTGACTGGCCCAGAAAGTTGCGCCACAAAGCGCGAGAGGTTGATATTTCCACGACAGATTTCCGATCCCGTCAAAAGTAAGCAGTTTTTTGAGAAGAGTAAGGAAGTATCGGTCCTGAGGCCGCGACAAGCAAGCAAAGCCGCCGCGACTAAATGCGTAAACTTAAACGGCGATCCCTTTTTAATTGCGGCGATGCGCTATCTGCCCCTGATTGGCTCTGGTATGATGAGTTCAATATTTGCAACGCTGTGTAATGGAAATCTCACTATGGTCATAAAGGCGCAGAGCCCGGCGGGTTTCGCGGAAGAGTACATCATTGAAAGTATCTGGAATAACCGCTTTCCCCCTGGCACTATCCTGCCCGCAGAGCGTGAGCTTTCTGAACTGATCGGCGTCACCCGGACCACCTTACGCGAAGTGTTACAGCGTCTGGCGCGTGACGGCTGGCTGACGATTCAGCACGGTAAACCGACCAAAGTGAATAACTTCTGGGAAACGTCAGGCCTCAACATTCTTGAAACTCTGGCGCGTCTCGATCACGACCGTGTCCCGCAGCTGATCGACAATCTGCTCTCTGTGCGTACCAACATTGCGACAATCTTCATTCGTACCGCGTTCCGTCAGCATCCTGAAGATGCGTTGGCCGTGTTGGCCACCGCGCGCGAAGTGGAAGATCACGCCGACGCCTTCGCCGAGCTTGATTACAGCATTTTCCGCGGTCTGGCTTTTGCCTCCGGCAATCCGATTTATGGCCTGATCCTCAATGGCATGAAAGGGCTGTATACCCGCATCGGTCGTCACTACTTTGCTAACCCGGAAGCACGCAGCCTGGCGCTGGGCTTCTACCATCAGTTGGCGAAAATTTGCGAGCAGAGCGAGCACGAGCAGGTGTACGAAACCGTTCGTCGTTACGGTCACGAGTCAGGCCTTATCTGGCATAAAATGCAGAAGACGTTGCCGGGTGATTTGGCCATTCACGGTCGTTAGTCATTCGCTACCTCAGACAGTTTAAAGCCGCTCACTGAGCGGCTTTTTTGTGGCCTCTACAGCAGATTTTGTCGCGGTGGACAGCGTTCCAACAGTTCGACGCTACCGTCGGCATTCTGCTGCTCCAGATGCACGTCAAAGCCCCACAGACGATGCACATGTTTGAGCACTTCCCGACGGCCCATATCCAGCGGGGCGCGGTTGTGCGGCACATAGCGTAACGTCAGGGAGCGATCGCCGCGCAGATCCACGTTCCAGACCTGAATATTCGGCTCAAGGTTGCTGAGATTGTACTGCGACGACAGCCGGTTGCGGATCTCCCGATACCCTTCCTCGTTGTGGATAGCTGAAATCTCGAGGAAGTTGTTGTGATCGTCATCGAGCACCGTGAACAGGCGGAAATCACGCATCACTTTTGGCGACAGGAACTGGCTGATAAAGCTCTCATCCTTAAAGTCGCGCATCGCGAAGTGCAGGGTCTCGAGCCAGTCGGAGCCCGCGATATCCGGGAACCAGTATTTGTCTTCTTCGGTCGGTGACTGACAGATACGTTTAATGTCCTGGAACATCGCAAAGCCCAGCGCATACGGGTTAATACCGCTGTACCACGGGCTGTTATACGGCGGCTGGAACACCACGTTGGTATGGCTGTGCAGAAACTCCAGCATAAAGCGCTCGGTCACTTTCCCTTCATCGTACAGATGATTGAGGATGGTGTAGTGCCAGAAGGTCGCCCAGCCTTCGTTCATTACCTGCGTCTGCTTCTGCGGATAAAAATACTGGCTGACCTTGCGCACAATACGCAGGATCTCACGCTGCCAGGACTCCAGCAGCGGGGCATTTTTTTCCATAAAGTAGAGCAGGTTTTCCTGTGGCTCTGACGGATAACGGCGCACTTCGGCGACGGTTTTCTCTTCCTCTTTCTTCGGCAGGGTGCGCCAAAGGGTATTCACCTGGCTTTGCAGATACTCTTCCCGGCTTTTCTGCCGGGCTTTCTCTTCCTGCAACGAAATCTTCTGCGGGCGTTTGTAACGATCCACGCCGTAGTTCATCAGGGCATGACAGGAGTCGAGCAGCTTCTCCACTTCATCCACGCCGTAGCGCTCTTCGCACTCGGTAATGTATTTCCGGGCGAAAATCAGGTAATCGACAATCGAACTGGCGTCGGTCCAGCTGCGGAACAGGTAATTATTTTTGAAGAAGGAGTTATGCCCGTAGCAGGCATGCGCCATGACCAGCGCCTGCATGGTCATGGTGTTCTCTTCCATCAGATAAGCGATACACGGGTTGGAGTTGATAACGATTTCATACGCCAGCCCCTGCTGCCCGTGCTTATACAGTCGCTCGGTTTCGATGAATTTTTTGCCAAACGACCAGTGGGTATAGTTAATCGGCATCCCGACGCTGGAGTAGGCGTCCATCATCTGTTCGGAGGTAATCACTTCGATTTGATGGGGATAGGTGTCGAGCCGGTACAGCTTCGCCACCCGGTCGATTTCCGCCAGATAGGTATCCAGCAGTTCGAAGGTCCAGTCGGGTCCATCGCTCAGACGTGTGGTGTCCTTATTCATGGAGTCAATCGTAGCCATTAGCGCGCCCTCATTGTTGGCGGCCCTCTCTGTCTGGAGAGCCTCAGATCAAGAATAGAACACCCCCACGTTAACGTGCGAACAGCAAATATTTTTCTTCGCGATTTCCCTGCGTCAACGGCGACGATTTTGGTTTTACACAGAATATTGTGCTGGTGAAAATAGTGCCGCAGCAGGAGATTTCAAAACCGCGCATACCTTTGTGATACGGGCATCTGTGAGGTAAGTCACCATAAAAAAAGCCTATGTTGAATAATATTTTCAGCTAGGTTATCAATATGTAATCAGAAGATTGTTCTTTTACCGATCTGGAGTCGCTATGCGAGTGGTTATCCTCGGAAGTGGGGTTGTGGGCGTGGCCAGCGCCTGGTATTTACGTCAGGCTGGACACGATGTCACGGTTATCGACCGGGAACCCGGCCCGGCGTTAGAAACCAGTGCCGCTAATGCCGGACAGATTTCTCCCGGCTATGCCGCGCCGTGGGCCGCGCCGGGTGTGCCGCTGAAGGCCATCAAATGGATGTTCCAGCGTCACGCGCCGCTGGCGATAAGCCTCGATGGCACCCAGTTCCAGCTGAAATGGATGTGGCAGATGCTGCGCAACTGCGACACTCGCCACTACATGGAAAACAAAGGCCGCATGGTCCGTCTGGCGGAGTACAGCCGCGACTGCCTGAAAGCGCTGCGTGACAGCACCGGCATCGAATACGAAGGCCGTCAGGGCGGTACATTGCAGCTGTTCCGCACCGAACAGCAGTATGAAAATGCCACCCGCGACATCGCGGTGTTGCAGGATGCGGGCGTGCCGTATCAATTGCTGGAAGCCAGCCGTCTGGCAGAGGTCGAACCTGCGCTTGCCGACGTGGCGCACAAACTCACCGGTGGCCTGCGCTTGCCGAATGACGAAACCGGCGACTGTCAGCTGTTCACCCAGCGTTTGGCGAAAATGGCCGAAGAGGCCGGGGTGGTGTTCCGCTACAACACTCCAGTCGACAAGCTGCTCAGTGAAGGTGAAAAGATTTACGGCGTGAAGTGCGGCGAGGAAGTGATCAAAGCCGATGCCTACGTGATGGCGTTTGGTTCTTATTCCACCTCTATGCTGAAAGGGATGGTCGATATTCCGGTGTATCCGTTAAAAGGCTATTCGCTGACGATCCCGGTTAAAGAGGACAACGGTGCTCCGGTTTCGACTATTCTTGATGAAACGTACAAAATTGCGATAACCCGTTTCGATGACCGTATCCGCGTCGGCGGCATGGCGGAGATCGTTGGCTTCAATACCGAGCTGTCGCGCGCCCGTCGCGAAACTCTGGAGATGGTGGTGCGGGATCTGTTCCCGCGCGGCGGTCATGTTGAGCAGGCGACATTCTGGACCGGTCTGCGTCCGATGACGCCGGACGGCACGCCGATTGTCGGTCGCACGCCGTATAAAAATCTGTGGCTGAATACCGGACACGGCACGCTGGGCTGGACCATGGCCTGCGGCTCCGGACAGCTGCTGAGCGATTTGCTTTCGGGCCGCACGCCAGCCATTCCGTACGAGGATTTAGGCGTGGCCCGCTATCAGTCAGGCTATACGCCTTCGCGCCCGCAGCATTTGCACGGCGCGCACAACTAAGGAGCCGTTATGTCCCGTCCCGTTGTAGCCAGCCTCGATTTACAGGCGCTGCGGCAGAACCTTGCGGTGGTGCGCTCTGCGGCCCCGGATTCTCGCGTCTGGTCGGTGGTGAAAGCCAACGCCTACGGTCACGGCATTGATCGCATCTGGAGCGCGCTGAACGACACCGACGGTTTCGCGCTGTTGAACCTGGAGGAGGCCATCCTGCTGCGTGAACGCGGCTGGAAAGGGCCAATTCTGATGCTGGAAGGGTTTTTCCACGCCGACGATTTACCGCTTTATGACCAGTATCGCCTCACCACCAGCGTCCACAGCAACTGGCAGCTGAAAGCGCTGCAAAATGCGAAACTGAACGCGCCGCTGGACGTCTACGTCAAAGTGAACAGCGGCATGAACCGCCTCGGGTTTACGCCGGATAAAATCCACACCGTCTGGCAACAGCTGCGCGCCATGAAAAACGTCAGCGACATGACTCTGATGTCGCACTTTGCCGATGCGGAAAACCCTGACGGGATAGCCGAGCCGATGGCGAAAATCGAGCAGGCGGCGGAAGGGCTTGACTGCCCGCGCTCGCTGTCCAACTCCGCAGCCACGTTGTGGCACCCTGAAGCGCACTTTGACTGGGTGCGGCCGGGCATTGTGCTTTACGGCGCATCGCCTTCCGGCAAATGGCAGGATATCGCCAACAGCGGTCTGAAACCGGTGATGACGCTCAGCAGTGAAATTATCGCCGTGCAGAATCTCAAGCCTGGCGATACCGTGGGCTACGGGCGGTTGTACAAAGCCCAGCAGGAACAGCGGATGGGTATTGTGGCCTGTGGCTATGCGGACGGTTACCCGCGCAACGCGCCAGACGGCACGCCAGTGCTGGTGGACGGTATCCGTACCGGCACGATAGGGCGCGTGTCGATGGATATGCTGGCGGTGGATTTAACGCCTTGCCCGCAGGCCGGGATCGGCACCCCGGTCGAGCTGTGGGGCAAAGAGATTAAAATCGATGATGTTGCCAGTCGCTGTGGCACGGTCGGTTATGAATTGATGTGCGCTCTGGCACTGCGCGTGCCTGTTGTGACAGTGTAACCTGCCGGGTGGCGTAAGCTTGCCAGACCGGCAAAACCTCGACTGTAGGCCCGGTAAGCGTAACGCTACCGGGCAACAGACGATGCTAAACAGACGTTACTCCACGTCCTCTTCAGCGACCCGGACACCCACTTTCTGCACCGAGTTGTCTTCTTTCTCCGCCACGGTCCAGATCATCCCGGCGAATTCCACCTGATCACCGACCACCGGCGCGGCACCTAAAAGATGCTGCACGATTTCGCCCAGCGACTGCTGGTTATCGCGAAACTCTTCCCCGCCGTCGAGACCATAAATCAGCGCCACATCGGCAAATTTCGCATTGGCGTCCAGAATAAAGTCGCCAAAGAAGCGCTGATCCAACGCCACCGGCGGTGACTGGCTGAACAGCTTGCCAAGGGCAGGCAAATCCCGCTCGCGACCAATCACACACAGCACATCGCCTTCGTGCAGGCGGGTACTGCCGGTCGGATGCAGCAGCACGTTATCGCGGAACAACGCCGCAATGCGGGTATCGCGCGGCAGATGTAAATCACGCAGCGCCGCGCCGACGCACCATTTATCGGCGCTTAGCTGATACACAAACTGCTCCCACGGATTCTCAGGGTGAATATCCAGCCCAACACGGGACACCGGCCAGCCGACCGGCGGCACCACCACTTTGGCCTTTTTCGCCGCCCAGGAGAGCGATGTGCCCTGCAACAGCAGTGACACCAGCACCACGAAGAAGGCGACGTTGAAGAACAGCCGGGCGTTTTCCAGACCAGCCATCATTGGGAACACCGCGAGGATAATCGGCACCGCGCCGCGCAACCCCACCCAGCTGATAAACACTCGCTCACGCAGGTTAAAGCCACGGAACGGCAGCAGGCCGATAAATACCGACAGCGGACGAGCAAAGAAAATCATCCCGGCTGACAGCAGCAGCGCCGGAATGGCGATTGGCAGCAGATCTGACGGCGTCACCAGCAGACCAAGCACCAGGAACATGCCGATTTGTGCCAGCCAGGCCAGGCCATCAAAGTTCTGCAAAATGGCATAACGGTTGCGAATAGGGCGATTGCCGAGCAAAAAGCCGCACAGATACACCGCCAGAATGCCGCTGCCGTCGAGCGAAGTGGTGACGGCGAAAATCATAATCCCGCCGCTCAGTGCCAGCAGCGGGTATAGCCCGGCCGGGAGTGAAATGCGGTTGATCATTTGCAACAACAAATAGCCGCCGCCGAGGCCAATCAGGATCCCAAGGCCAAATTGCTGAACGATATGCACCGCAAACATCCAGTTCAGCCCGGTCTCATGCTGCTGGATCATCTCAATCAGGGTGATGGTCAGAAACACCGCCATCGGATCGTTACTGCCGGATTCAATCTCCAGCGTCGAGCCTACGCGTTCGTTCAGGCCCTTGCCGCCAAGCAGCGAGAACACCGCTGCCGCATCGGTCGAACCGACAATGGCGCCAATCAGCAGACCTTCAATTAAATCGAGGTGGAACAGCCAGGCCGCCATCATTCCGGTTAATCCGGAGGTGACCAGTACCCCGACGGTCGCCAGGGATAGCGCCGGACCGAGGGCGACGCGAAACGAACTCGCCTGAGTACGCATCCCGCCATCCAGCAGAATAACCGCCAGCGCGAGGTTACTGATCATGAAGGTGAAGGGGTAATTATCAAACGGAATGCCGCCAATGCCGTCGACGCCTGCCAGCATACCGATGGCGAGGAAGATGACCAGAATCGGAATACCGAGTCGGGAAGAAAAAGAACTTAATAAAATGCTGAAGGTGACCAGCACCGAACCCAGAATAAACAGACTAATTATTGCCCCGGCATCCAACGTTCACGTACTCCCTTAATCGCGTGAATAGAGTCTAAAACGTTACCATAGAAGTCCGTGAAACGATGGAATTATCAGAGCTATGAATGGATTTTTTATTCGACGAGGGTTGGATGACCAGAAATCGACAGGGTCGTGGCTTTTTCACCGTGAACCAGACGCGCCTGTGCGCCAAGCGGTAGCGTAACCGTGCGTTGTTCATGGCCGAAGTCGAGCCCGCTGATGACCGGAATACGTAATCGCGACTGGAGATAAGCCATCATCTCCGGTAAATCGTAACCCGCGTCGTAATCATTCGGCTCCGCACCGCTAAAGCTGCCGAGCACGATCGCCTGCTGACGTCCAAGAATCCCGGCATGGAACAGTTGCAGCAGCATACGCTCCACCCGGAACGGGTGTTCGTTGATGTCTTCCAGCACCAGAATGCCGTTGTCGATTGCCGGCAGCCACGGCGTGCCGACAAGGGATGTCAGCATGGCCAGATTACCGCCCCACAGCGTGCCTTTCACGTCGCAGGCGGGGCCATTGCCTTGCCACTCGACGGTAAACGCAGGGTGACGCAGCGCGCGCCAGAAGTGCTCGAGGGTAAATTCGTTCAGGCTATCAGCGCCGAAATTGCCCGCCAGCATCGGGCCACTGAAAGTGATCACCCCTTTGCACAGCAGCGCCATCTGAATGGCGGTGAAATCGCTATGGCCGCAAATGAGTAGCGGGTCATGACGCTGGCGGGTGGCTAACGCCTGCCAGTCAATCATGTCGAGCAAACGACTGGCACCGTAGCCACCGCGGACCGGCATCACAACGGTATTACTGCCCGCGAGCTGCGCCAACGCGTTGATATCGCCTGCACGCTCGGCTTCATTACCGGCAAAACGCTGCTGGCGACGCGTGAGAATCGACTGATTGTTAACCTGGTGTCCGGCCGCAGTCAGGCGCTCAATCCCGCGGATGGCGGCCTGTTGGTTAATGCAATAGCCCGATGGCGCAATCAGATGAAACAGATTCATGGCAATTCCTTGCTGAGAATGAAACGGTTATCATGCCGCCTGAACATCGCGTTGTCATTAGCGCCGCACACTTCAGTGAAAAGGAAAGAAGCGTGAAATTGAGATGGTTTGTTGTTTTAGTTGTCTTGCTTGCCGGATGCAGTTCAAAACCGAAATACGATTACCGTAACCCACCTTATAACCCGACGGTGCCGGTGCAGCGTGCGATGCAATGGATGCCAATCAGCCAGAAGGCCGGGGCAGCGTGGGGGCTTGATCCTAAATTCATCACCGCCATTATCGCGGTGGAATCGGGCGGGAATCCTAACGTGGTCAGTAAATCGGGGGCGGTGGGCCTGATGCAGCTTAAACCGTCCACCGCCGGGCGGGAAGTGTATCGCTACATGGGCTGGAAGGGCGATCCCTCAGTCAGCGAGCTGAAAAACCCGGAACGTAACATCTCGATGGGCACCGCCTATTTCAGCATCCTTGAGCACGGCGTGCTGGCGGGGATTAAAGATCCGGAAGTGATGCAGTATGCGTTGGTCACCTCTTACGTCAACGGCGCGGGCGCGCTGCTGCGTACCTTCTCCTCCGATCGCAAAAAGGCGATAGCGGAGATTAACGATATGGATAAAGATGAGTTCTTCGACCACATCGTCAAAAACCACCCATCGCCACAGGCTCCGCGCTATATCTGGAAAGTGCAGAAGGCGATGGACGCTATCGATTAACTAACGCACTTTATTTGCGCGCTCACGCGCCTCACGCTCCAGCGAGAAAATAATCCGCTGGAGCGTGCGCTCCATTGCCGGGTTGACGTTGAGAAAACGAAAGCTCAGGCGCGGGGTACTAATCGTCTCATTTTTGCTGTCCACCACCTTGCGCTCGCTGAGCGAAATCAACTGCGCGTCGAAGTGAAATTTTCCCCATTCCCCCATATCGAGTTCCAACTGCGGGATCATCACCCCAGCTTTCAGAATAGCCGGCGGCGCGGACTCCATCAGCGCACCCATTCCGCCGAGCGACAGGTCGCACAGACGAAAACGAATTTCACTTTTATCAGCCAGTTTTGCCCGGCAGTAATAGATCGGGTGCAGTGGGGCGGAGATGCGGAAAAACTCACGGCGCTGAATAAACCACAGCGACGGAGGGATAGGCATGGTGAAGGCGGGCAAATCGAGGAACTGACCAGGGTTCACCTTCGGCACGGTGAATTCTATTTTGGCTCCCTGGGTTTCGGCGGAGAGCGTGATATTTTCAGCACGCTGAACCGCGCGGTTTTCATACTCCTGGCTACCATAGTCGATGATCAACGCCTGAGGAGAGATGTCGAGAATACGGCTAATAAATTGCGATGTTCCCCAGGAAACACGCAACGGGATACGATCGCGGTGCAGATCGCGAAGAACGTTTAACACTGCCAGCGGATTTTGTTTCAGGAATTGCTCATTGTAATGACTCACGCCCGGTCGCTCCTTAATTGACAGAGATTCGATCAACTATCGGCAGCGCCCAACAGAACTTAATACAAACGGGTGAAAAATTTTGATCGAATAATTTTTTCCATCGTTGACCAACCTTTTCGGAAGGATTCCCTATACTTAAGATAAGCAGAGATTACAATAATCCTGTTTTTATTGTGGTTATTTTGTTTATTAGGAGGGTGGTTAAAATGGGTATTCTGACCTGGATTATATTCGGACTGATTGCGGGTGTTATTGCCAAACTGCTGATGCCAGGACGTGATGGCGGCGGCTTTATTCTTACCTGTATTCTGGGGATTGTCGGTGCCGTGGTCGGTGGCTGGCTGGCAACCATGTTCGGTATTGGTGATGTGTCGGGCTTCAACCTGCACAGTTTCCTGGTGGCGGTTGTAGGTGCCATTGTGGTGCTGCTGGTGTTCCGATTGCTGCGTCGCAACGCTTAAGTACATTTGCCCGGCGGCACAGGCTTTCCGGGCCTACGGATTACACGGTAGGCCCGGCAAGCGTAGCGCCACCGGGCAATTTTCTCATTTATTCTCAGAAATCATATCCGACGGTGGCAATCACCGAACGCTCCGCACCCCAATAGCAGTTATTGGTGCCGTAACAGCCGGAAATATACTCTCTGTCAGTCAGGTTATTCGCATTCACCTGTAAATACGCGCCTTTAAGGGCAGATGTCCAGGCCCCGAGATCGGCGCGAATCATCGCATCAAACAGAGTGGTTGACGGCAGACGTTCGGTATTGGCGTCGTCAGCCCACTGCTTGCCGATATAACGCACACCCGCGCCCGCGCTGATCCCGTAATCAAACTTATAGTGCGCCCACAGGGAAGCCATCTGGTCCGGCGTCAGCTGTGGCGTATTATCGTCAGTGCCATCTTTGGTATCGGCAAAGCGCAGACGGTTCCAGGTGTAGCCCGCGATGGTGCTCAGGCGTGGCGTGAGCTGGTTGCGCGCTTCCAGTTCCACCCCTTGCGAATGCACTTTCCCGGCGGGCAGGAAGGTCGCGGTGGCGATATTCGGGTCACGGGTGGCGACGTCTTTCTGCGTCAGGTCATACATCGCAATGCTGTACATGTCGGCAGTACCCGGCGGCTGAAACTTCAGACCCGCTTCGAACTGCTCGGCGGTGGTCGGTTTCAGCAGCGTACCATCCGGACCGGACAGCATCGCAGGGGTGATCGCCTGGCTGTAGCTCATGTACGGTGACAGGCCATTCTCAAAGGCATACAGCAGCGAGGCGCGGCTGCTGATATGGTCATCGGAACGGCGCGACGAGGTGCCAAAGGTATCGCTCACCTGCTGGGAAACAATGCGGTCGTAACGGGTGGAGAGGTCCGCATGCCAGCGGTTCCACACTATCTCATCCTGCAGATAGATGCCGGTCTGATAATAGCGACGATTGTTATAATCGCTGTAGGTCACGGTATGCCCGGTCTGTGCGGTATACCCGGTAAACGGATTGAGCGGATTGGCGCTGCCCGCACCGGTCCACAGGTCATTGCGGAAGCGATGATATTCTCCGCCCAGCACCACGGTGTGCGATACGTCGCCGGTGTTGAAATCGGCCTTAATACGGTTATCGGTTGACCAACCGTCGAGCGAGCCTTCAGAACCGCTGTACCCCCGTGCCAGCATATCGCTGTCGCCTATCCAGCCCACCTGATAAACCTGATCCAGATTGACATCCGAGTGGGTATAGCTCCCGCTGGAAGAGACCGACCAGACATCGTCGAACTGGTGATTAAATTCGTAGCTGTAGATCTGCTCACGGCGCTGATAACCATCGCCCGGATCGCCTTCGTTCGTGTGATTGCTCAGCTTGCGGCCGTTGTGTTCATAGCGGGTGCCATCTAACGGCAGCGAGCCGTGGTAGCCGCCGGACGGATCTTTTTGCAGATAGGCCCGCAGCAGCAGGCTGGTGTCAGAATCGGGTTGCCACAGCAGCGACGGGGAGATGGCGTACCGTTCTTCGCGGGTGTTATCCACCTGCGTATCGGTATTGCGGGTAATGCCAATCACCCGGTATGCCCACTGGTCGTTAATGGCATCGGTATAATCGAATGCCGCGCCTTTGGTGCCCTGCGTGCCGCCAAACACCTGCCCGTGGCCTTCGGAACTAAACTGCGGGCGCTTGGAGGTCAGGTTTACCAGCCCACCCGGCACGCTCTGGCCGTATAGCGCGGAAGAAGGACCTTTGATAACGTCGATGCGGTCGAGGAACCACGGATCAATCTGAATGACGTTATGGCTGCCGCCATCGCTCATCAGACGCATCCCGTCGAGGAAAATGTTATCCACGTCGCCGCCGTGATAGCCGCGCAGGGAAATGGCGTCGAAGCGGGTGGCCGAGCCGCCAAAGGTGCTATACACCCCCGGGGTGTAGCTCAGCGCCTGGCTGACGTTAGTCACACCCTGATCTTCCATCTGCTCACGGGTCACTACCGATACCGACTGGGCGGTGGTGATGAGGGGTTGATCGGTTTTGGTCGAACCGGTGGATGTTTTAGCGGTGTAGCCTTTGGTCGGAGCGGTAGCGGATTCAACCGGCTGGGCCGTGACGACCACCGTTTCTTCTGCGAAAGTCGAGCAGGGGAACGCTAGCGCCAGGGCGCAAAAGACCGACGAGCGTTTAAGAAGCAAAGTGTTATTCATTGCATAATCCTGAAAAACGCGGCCTGGCACTCCTGTGCGCCACCGTGTCAAAAGGTGCGAAAATGTCATTTTTCGTTAAAAAAGAATGCGAATTATTATTGTTTGCGTTTGCGAGGTCAAGTGAAGGACTGAGCACACCTGCTACCATTTTTGGTAGCAGGCTGCGGGTGGGGATTAGGCTTTTTCAGCCGGAGCGAGAGGCGCCGTTGCAGGCGCAGGCGTTTTGTCCGCCTCAGGGGCTTTCTTGTCTGATGGGGCGGGGCTGGCCGCCGGGGCAGGACGGTTTTTAGGCACGTCATCGCACGGCTGCGCTTTCGGGCAGATCAAATCCAGCATTTTCAGGGTCACGCCGTTACTCCAGCCGAAGCCGTCCTGTAACGGATATTCCCCGCCACCACCGCCGGTGCCGGTTGAGGTGATGTCATATTTCTCGACCAGTTTTTGCTGGCTGTCGTAGGTGTGTTGCACGTTGGTCAGGAAACGCCAGCTGACCTCCATCGCAATCTTATCCTTGCCGTAGTTCTGCAGCCCTTCGGCGGCGACCCATTGCAGCGGGGCCCAGCCGTTCGGCGCATCCCATTGCTGACCGCTGTTCACGGTGGTGGTGGTGATGCCGCCCGGTTTCAGCAGGCGGGATTCAGTAACCGACGCCATTTTCGCCGCGCGATCGCTGGAGGCCGCATTCACATACAGCGGGAACAACGCGGCGGCAGTCAGCTGATTACGCACCTTCTGGGTTTTCAAATCGTAATCGGCGTACCAACCCTCTTTGTCATTCCACAGGTGATGTTCGATGGCCTTCTGGCGGTCGTTGGCCATTGCGTCATAACGCGCCGCTTTGGCATCATCTCCGGCAGCTTTGCTGGCGCTGGCGATGATTTTTTCCATTTTGAACATCAGGGCATTAAGGTCGACCGGCACAATGCTGGTGGTGCGGATGGTGCTGAGTTTTTGCGGGTCGTCCATCCAGCGCGAACTGAAGTCCCAACCGGACGCGGCGGCAGAGCGCAGGTCGCGGTAAATTTCGGTCGCCGGGCGGTTCGGATTGCTCTTGGCCGTATTCACATCATCAAGCCATGATTCCGGGCGCGGGGTGTCTTTGTCATCCCAGTAGCGGTTGAGCACCGCGCCGTCGTTAAGTTTCACCACCCGTTTGTCGGCCTTACCGTTTTGCAGTGAATCCTGACCGTCCATCCAGTAGGCGTGCTCTTTTTCCATCTGCGGCAGATAGGTTTTCAGCGCATCGCGGTCGTGAGTAGCCAGCAGTTCAACCATCAGCGAGAAAAACGGCGGCTGCGAGCGGCTCAGATAGTAGCTGCGGTTACCGTTTGGAATATGGCCCCAGGTGTCAATTTCATAGGCAAAGTTGGCAACCATATCCTCGATTTTGTCCCAGTGACCGCTTTCCGCCAGGCCGAGCATGGTGAAATAACTGTCCCAGTAATAGACCTCACGGAAGCGTCCGCCGGGCACGACATACGGCTTGGGCAGCGGCAGCAGGGAATCCCATTTTGCGGCGCTGTCGGTGGTGCGGGTCAGTACCGGCCACAGGCCGTCAATATGGGCCCGCAGGCTCTGGCCTTTCGGCGGCACGTATTTGTCTTTTTCCTGCGGCAGGGTGAAGTTCACCTCCACAAAATGGCGCAGGTCAAAACTGCTCTGATTTCGCTGCATCCGGTAATCGGCGAGGATCATCAACGGATCCCCGTTAGGCACCGCATCGGCAAAGGTTTTCTGGTCCGGGAACAGCTTCGCGCTCTGCACGTCATTGAACAGCGGGCCAAACAAAATATCCGGCGATTGCGGCGTGGCGGTCTGGACATCGTCAGCCTGGGCTGAGGCCACGCTTAACGAAAGTAGGGCACCGCCGAGGGCCAGTTGCAGAGCAAAGTACAGTGAGTCAGGACGGCGCAAAACGGGTTTATTCATTGTTGATTCTCCTTTTTAGCTGCGCAGTTTCCGCTGTTAACAACCATAGCCGAATATCGTTCCCCGCGCGTGTTACAGATAACGTTTCGCGCATTTCCAGAAAAATTACCGTTGCGTTTCAAATAAAAAACGCAAACCCGATAACCGGGCTTGCGTGCAACGATCATATCAGGCGGATATTACTCGAAGGTTCCCCGCACGCAGGCTTTCCCGTCGCGGACCATCTGTTTTCCTTTGGCCCATACTGCGCGGAGCCGCATCTGATCGTCGAGCATCAGCAGGTCTGCATCACCACCGGGTGCCAGACGCCCTTTCTGAGGCAGGTCAAGGAAGGTCGCCACGTTGCGGGTCAGCGGGCTGAGCGCCTGCTCCAGCGGCAATTTATGCTGCACCACCAGCTTTCGCAGTGTTTCCAGTAATGACTCAAAACCAGCGACGCCTATCCCGGTCAGATTCCCCCGGTCGTCAAATTTCGGCTGACTGCCGTTCCCGTCTGAACTGAGCGTTATCTGGGCCAGCGGGACGTCCGCCTGCAGCGCACGCATAATCGCCGTTGCGGGATCGATCGGTGCCTCAATGCTACTGGTAATGTCGATAAACCCGCCATCACGGGCAAACTGCAACGCCGCGATAAACAACGGCTCAGCACGATTGACATGGGTCGGGAGCAGTTTGCCAATCGGTACATCAGCATGGCGCAGGATTTCCCGCAATGGCTCCAGTTCGCGCGGGCTGTTACCCATATGGAACACGCTTATACCGGCTTTTGCCCCCAGCAAGCCACCCACCCGCGCCTGGGCCGCCATCTGCGCCAGTTGCTCAATGGCCGGGGCCGATGAGCGATGATCGGAAATGGCGCACTTCACGCCAATCACCTTATCAATAAGCGCCACGTCCCGGTCAACCGATCCGGTAATCGTCGGAGAGGGGAGAGAATAGGCCCCGGTCAGCATCCAGGCGCTAATGCCTTCCGCCTCCAGCGCCCGGGTTTTCGCCAGCAGTGACTCCGGGTGACGGGTAATACCATCCGTTCCCAATAATCCAACCACAGATGTCACCCCGGCTTCCACCAGGCGCGACAAACGCACCTCTGGGGTGCGGGTATGCGGGCCAGCTTCGCCCCCGCCGCCAATCAGGTGCACGTGCTGGTCAATAAAGCCCGGGCACAGGATGGCACCGTTGAGGTCAATGACCTCACAGCCCGGAATAACGGTGGCTTCGATGTGGGGCGCTATCGCCACGATTTTACCGCCTGCGACCAGCAGATCCTGGCGACCTAAATTTTCTGGCACATAGAGCTGCGCCTGTTTGAACAGGGTCAAACCGTACTCAGAAAAATCCATTTTTAACCTCAGACAATCAGTTGCATAACCCAAATCGAGAGCAGGGCATTGATGACGCAGACCGCGATAATGTGCGGATAATATTTGGGCAGCACACCCGCTGTTCCCAGGCAGCGGCCGACGTTCTGCACCGGGTTGCCCATCAGATAGATAGCGGGCAACAGGACGGTGGCATCATGACCATTTAAACTGCCCGCCATGATCAGGCTGGCGCAAACCCCGACCCCGCCGCCCATGCTCATTACCGCAGCCAGTAGCACCGTTGCCGCTTCGCCAGGTAAGCCCCACAGCGCCATAATCGGTTCGCAGACCTTACCGACTATCTCCAACAGTCCGGTGACCTTCAACGCCTGGATAATCACGAAAGCCATCACCACATTTGGCAGCAGGCTGGTGGTGGCGATGGTGAACCCTCTCCTGGCGCCATCAATAAACAAGTCCATCACGTTTTTATGCGCTTGCGTTGTCATTCCCTGCTCCTCTTACTGCGCGATTCTCGATATGGGCGATCCACAGCCGTAACATATTGGCGCCGACAAATTTAAACACCAGCACCACCGCCAGCGGGAGGATCACCGGCACGGTAATAAACGCAAATAGCGCGGCGCCGGAAGAGAAATAATTGGTGAGCAAGGCGCTGCCGCTGGTCTGGAACGTCGCGAAGACGGCGCGTTCCTGTTCGTTAATCACCCCCTCGGCGGCCAGTTCTTTGGTCATTCCGGCGGCGGCATCGGTGTTTTGTAAGTTGGCAATCAGCGCCAGGGAGCACATGCCGGGGATCCCAAGCAACGGACGCAGTATCGGCGTCATCAACTGCTGGGCGGCGCGCAGCCCGCCTAATCCCTCGGTGATGGAAATAATCCCTAAAGAGAGGATCACCGACGGGGCTAATTCGAGGGCAAACAGAAAACCGTCTTTTGCCCCGGTGCCGCCAGTGCCGCGAAAGGAAACCACGCTATCGCCTGCGTTATTCACCTGACCAAATGACCCATTGAGCACCGTGAAATCAAAAACGCGCCACCACTCAGTACTTTTGCCAAACAAACCTGAAAAGAAAATAATCGTAATAAAAAAAGCTAAATAGCCAACCCATGTCACTTTTTGCTGTGTAGGGGGTGTATGACCCATCTTTGACCTCCAGTTGTCATTGCGTAGAGAAAAATATTCCTGCCGGGAAACTTAAAACGAAATTCAACGTAAAGACAAGATAAAGAGTGTGGATATTAACGTTGCGCCACGTCAGGGCAGTAAAAAACGACACGCCTCGACAGGCTGAACCTCTTTCAGATCACATAAAGTAAAAAACATAAGAAATTAGTCAAAAATCATAATGGAAAGCTTTTCCCGGACTGTGCAAAAAATAACGCCACATAAGAAACCGGTTGCACATTTTAATACTGAAGGGGATTTTATCGTGGCAGGAGTAAAGTTATCCGTCAGAGAAAAAGTCGGCTACAGCCTCGGCGATGCCGCCAGTCATATTGTTTTTGATTCGTCGGTGGCCATTCTGGCCTGGTACTACACCGATATATATGGATTACCGCCAGCGGTGATGGGCACCATGTTTTTACTGGTTCGTATACTCGATGCGATTACCGACCCGATTATGGGGGCCATTGCTGATGCAACCGCCACCCGTTGGGGGCGTTTCCGTCCGTGGCTGTTAGCCATCTGCGTACCTTTTGCAGTGAGCTGCGTGCTGGTTTATTCCATACCGAGTTTCTCAGACAGTGGAAAAGTAGTCTATGCCGTCGCGGCCTATATATTTATGACACTAATGTATACCGCAATTAATATTCCCTATTGCTCATTAGGCGCTGCACTGACCACCGATCCGCAGGAAAGTCTTTCTCTGCAATCCTGGCGTTTTGCCATTACCCCAATTGGCGGGGCATTAGGCACTGCATTTATTTTGCCGCTGGCAGATTTTCTTTATCCCGCCGACCGAGCGACCGGCGTTCAAGTGGCGATGGCGATATTTGGCGTGATTGGCTGCCTGATGTTCATCGTCTGTTTCTTTACCACCAAAGAGCGTGTTCAGCCAATTAAAGAAGAAAATCTGAATATTGCCCGCGATATGAAAATTCTGTTCCGTAACGATCAGTGGCGGATATTATCGGTTTATAACTTCACGATGCTGGTGGCGGTGGTGATCCGCGGCGGGGCGGTGGTCTATTTCGTTAATAGTGTCCTGAGCGAAGGGGCAGATATCATCAGCTGGTTTATGCTCGGCGGCATGTTTGCCTCGATGTTTGGGTCGGTGCTGGCTAAACCATTTGGCACCCGTTTCTGCAAAGTGAAGCTCTCATTCTGGATAAACCTGCTCAATGCCGCCCTGGGCGTGGTGTGCTTTATGCTGCCAATGAATTACTGGGTGATCCCGCTGTTCGCGCATATTCTGATCCAGCTGGTACAGGGCGGCAACGCGGCTATTCAGTGGTCAATGATCACCGATGCCAATAACTACGGTGAATGGAAAACCCAACGCCGTATTACCGGTATGAACGTGGCGGCCAATATCTTTGTTATCAAACTCGGGGTGGCGGTCGGCGGGGCTATCCTGGGCTGGGTGCTGGCGTATTATGGCTATGCTTCCAGCAGCAAGGTGCAATCGTCCGAAGCGCTGTACGGTATCGTGCTGCTGTTCTCAGTTATTCCGTCGGTGTTCTATCTACTGACCGCCATTGCCATCAAGTTCTACAGCCTGACGGAAGCCCGAATGAACGAGGTGGTGGCCGACCTCAATCGCGGCGTGTTTGCCGAAACGGCGGAGACAACGGAAACCTCTTCCGTTACCCCATAAGCCACGATGTTCATCTGTTTATCGTTTTTCTGTCATTAAAGCGTCACGCGCAGCGTTGTTAATAACCACGGCAAAACAAGCAACGTGGAACTCTTATGAACAACGCTCGCGCACTCTTTTCCCTGAACGATTATCCGGTCCAGCCGCAGATTATTCACGCCCATCAGCGCAAAGTGCTGAGCGTGAACCACCTCTGTAAGTCGTACAACGCCCACCAGACGGTGCTGAACGACATTAACTTTGACCTTCATGCAGGCGAAATGGTGGGGATCGTCGGGCGTTCGGGAGCGGGAAAATCCACGCTGCTGCACGTGCTGAACGGCACCCATCCGGCCACTTCCGGCGAGCTGCTGAGCTACCCGGAAGTGGGCACGCCGCGTGATGTCTCTGGCCTCAGCGGTCGCGCCCTGAATCAATGGCGCAGCGAATGCGGGATGATTTTCCAGGATTTCTGCCTGGTGCCGCGTCTCGATGTGCTGACCAACGTCTTACTCGGCCGTCTGAGCCAGACCTCCACGCTCAAATCCCTGTTTAAAGTATTCTCCGACGAGGACCGCGCTCGCGCCATTGCGCTGCTCGAATGGATGAACATGCTGCCACACGCGCTTCAGCGAGCGGAAAACCTCTCCGGTGGACAGATGCAGCGGGTGGCAATTTGCCGGGCGCTGATTCAGAACCCTTCGATACTGCTGGCCGACGAACCGGTAGCTTCGCTCGACCCGAAGAACACCCAACGCATCATGAACGTGCTGCGGGAAGTGAGCGAGCAGGGCATTAGCGTGATGGTCAACCTGCACTCGATCGAACTGGTGAAATCTTACTGCACCCGCGCGATCGGGATAGCACAGGGACAAATCGTGTT
The DNA here is from genome assembly GCF_043558715.1 of Scandinavium sp. M-37. Lineage (NCBI taxonomy): Bacteria > Pseudomonadati > Pseudomonadota > Gammaproteobacteria > Enterobacterales > Enterobacteriaceae > Scandinavium > Scandinavium sp. M-37. The sequence continues at coordinate 43,150 of NZ_JBIGIN010000003.1, read as the reverse complement.
TGACGGCCATCCGGACTTACTCAGCCCGGATGTTCTGCAACAGCTCTATGGCGATGAAATCAGCCAGCTTCATTAATCCTCAACACAGACAACACGGGCAATGATAATGAATAAGCACATGACGAGCGCATTACGTTTTTCCGCGATGATGGCAGGGCTGCTGGTGGCAGGGCAAGCCGCGGCGGATCAACCGAAAGAGCTGAATCTGGGTATTCTGGGCGGACAAAATGCCACCCAGCAGATTGGCGATAACCAGTGCGTGAAGGATTTTCTCGACAAGGAACTGAGCGTCGACACCAAGCTGCGTAATTCCTCAGACTACTCTGGCGTCATCCAGGGCCTGCTTGGCGGTAAAGTGGACGTGGTACTGAGCATGTCGCCGTCATCCTATGCATCGGTGTACATCAACAACCCGAAAGCGGTGGATATCGTTGGTATCGCGGTGGACGACAAAGATCAGTCGCGCGGCTACCACTCGGTGGTAATCGTCAAAGCCGACAGCCCGTACAAAACCCTTGATGACCTGAAGGGCAAGTCCTTCGGTATGGCGGACCCGGATTCCACTTCCGGCTTCCTGATCCCAAACCAGGCATTCAAGAAGAAATTCGGCGGCACCACCGATAACAAATACAACAACTTCTTCTCCAGCGTCACCTTCTCAGGCGGCCACGAGCAGGACATTCTCGGCGTGCTGAACGGTCAGTTCGCGGGCGCGGTGACCTGGGCTTCTATGGTCGGTGACTACAACGATGGTTACTCCGCCGGGGCGTTTAACCGCCTGATCCGCATGGACCATCCGGACCTGATGAAAAACATCCGTATCATCTGGCAGTCGCCGTTGATCCCTAACGGCCCAATCCTGGTGAGCAACAGTCTGCCGCCGGAATTCAAAGCCAAAGTGGTCGATGCGGTGAAGAAACTGGATAAAGAAGACCACGCGTGCTTTATCAAAGCGATGGGCGGCACCCAGCATATTGGTCCGGCTAGCGTGGCGGATTTCCAGCAGATTATCGACATGAAACGCGAGCTGGTTAACGCCCGTTAATCAGGCCCTTTCATCTCCCCCGCGAAGTGTGCGGGGGAGCGTGCATCCCGCGAGTGAACATGCAGAATACAGAATTTGAACACTACTACCAGCAGGTGAAAATGTGCCAGACGCGCGACACCGTGACCTGGTCCGCCTTGCTGCTGGTCCTCTATTTTGCCGCCGGACAGGCCGCAGAATTTAATCTCATCACTATCTGGCATTCGCTGCCGAACTTCTTCGATTACATGCTGGAAACCGTGCCGACGCTGCACGCCAGCCAGCTGTTCGGGGATGTTCACACCAAAGGGTCGCTGGCCTACTGGGGCTATCGTCTGCCCGTTCAACTGCCGCTGATTTGGGAAACCTTACAGCTGGCGCTGGCGGCGACCCTGGTTGCCGTAGCGATAGCGACTGTCCTCGCGTTTCTCGCCGCCCGCAACGCCTGGGCCCCCGCCGGGCTGCGCTTCGGTATTCGCGCCCTGGTGGCGTTCCTGCGCACCATGCCGGAACTGGCCTGGGCGGTGATTTTCGTGATGGCGTTTGGCATCGGGGCGATTCCAGGATTTCTGGCCCTGACCCTGCACACTATCGGCAGCCTGACCAAACTGTTTTATGAGGCGATTGAAAGCGCGCAGAACAAGCCGGTTCGCGGCCTGACCGCCTGTGGCGCCACGCCGTTGCAGCGAATGCGCTTCGCCCTCTGGCCGCAGGTCAAACCGATTTTTCTCTCCTATGCCTTCATGCGTTTTGAAATCAACTTCCGCTCATCGACCATTCTGGGTCTGGTGGGGGCGGGCGGGATTGGCCAGGAGCTGATGACCAACATCAAACTCGACCGCTACGACCAGGTGAGCATGACGCTGTTGCTGATTGTCATCGTGGTCTCGATTCTGGACACGCTTTCTGGCCGACTGCGCCAACGGGTTCTGGAGGGAAAAAAATGAAACACTGGCAGGCGGTCACCGACACCGAGCATTATCGTGAAGCACATGCTGAGTTATTCCGCGCCCAGGGCCGCTATCTGCGTCATCTGGCGCTGCTGGGGCTGGCGGTAGGGCTGTATTACGTCTGGTTCTTCATTCAGTTTGGTATCAGCTATGAACAGCTCACCACCGGGATGCAGCAGCTTGGGCGCTACTTCTTCCGTATGTTCGTCTGGCATGATTTTCTCAACTGGCCATTCGGCTACTACTTCAGTCAGATTGGCATCACCCTGGCGATCGTTTTCTCCGGCACTCTCACCGCCACGGTAATAGCCTTGTTGCTGTCGTTTCTCGCGGCGCGCAACGTGATGCGCGGCCCGGTCACGCGGTTCGTGGCGATGTTTATGCGTCGGTTGTTCGACCTGCTGCGCGGGATTGACATGGCTATCTGGGGGCTGATTTTCGTGCGGGCAGTGGGCTTAGGTCCGCTCGCCGGGGTGCTGGCGATCATCATGCAGGACACCGGCTTGCTCGGGCGGTTATATGCCGAAGGGCATGAGGCGGTGGAGCGTTCGCCGGGCCGTGGCCTGACAGCGGTGGGTGCCAACGGCTTGCAAAAACACCGCTTCGGCATCTTCACTCAATCGTTCCCGACCTTTCTTGCGCTGAGCCTGTATCAGCTTGAATCCAACACTCGTTCGGCGGCGGTATTGGGCTTCGTCGGCGCGGGGGGGATCGGGCTGATTTACGCTGAAAATATGCGTCTGTGGAATTGGGACGTGGTGATGTTTATCACCTTGCTGCTGGTGGCAGTGGTGATGACCATGGATGCGCTGTCGTCGTGGCTGCGTCGCCGCTATATCACGGGGGCGACGGTGCCGTTGTATCAGCAGCCGTAACGACAGTTTCCGCGCGAACGCCATCACCAACAGCATTCGCGCGGCAAGGGGTTAATGGCTCAGGCGCTGATAGCTGCCGGGCAGGGTATGACGCTGAAGTGCTTTTTCATCCCAGTCAATGCCGAGCCCTGGGCTTGATGATGGCAGTGCATACCCTTTTTCGACTTGCATCGGCTGGTGGGTAAGAGCATCGAGTTGTGGGATATATTCTAGCCAACGCGCGTTGGGTACGGCGGCGCACAGTGAAACATGGAGCTCCATCAGGAAATGTGGGCAAACGGCAACATTGAAACACTCGGCCAAATGCGCAACCTTTAGCCAGGGTGTGATGCCGCCGATACGTGCAACGTCGACTTGTACGATGGAGCAGGCGTTTTGTTGCAAATACTCGCGGAAGTGAAGCGGACTATAGATACTTTCGCCGACGGCAATAGGGACGCTGGTCTGCTGACTCAGGCGAATATGTCCTTGTAAATCGTCGGCAGGCAATGGTTCTTCCAACCAGCCGATATCCAGTTCCTGATAGTGATGTGCCCGACGAATCGCCTCATCTACCCGAAAAGCTTGATTGGCATCGGTGAAAATCTCGAAATTATCACCGCTTGCCTCACGAACAGCCCGCAGACGTGACATATCCTCTTTAATGGACAGGCCAACTTTCAACTTGGTGGCACCAAAGCCGTTTTGCTGACACTCCAGTGCATTCTCTACCAATTCGCTGGCGGACAAATTGAGCCAACCGCCTTCGGTGTTATAAAGCGGAATGCGCGACTGTGCCCCGCCCGCAGCTATCCATAACGGTTGATTACTGCGTTTACAGCGCAGATCCCAGAGTGCGGTATCGATCGTTGCCAAAGCCAGAGAGGTGATGGCACCCACCGCAGTCGCGTGGGTCAAGAACAGCAGTTCACGCCAACGCTGCTCTATCTCATCCGCTTCTTTCCCTATTAGCGCGGGTACCAGGGTTTTTTCCAGCAGAGAGAGAACAGCCGGGCCGCCTGTACCAATGGTATAGCTATAACCCAGCCCCTGTGCGCCATCTGAGTCAGTAATGCGGACAAATGGCGTTTCCTGACACACAAACGCCTGAATGGCATCCTCGCGCCGCACTTTGGGCTCCAGCATGACCATAAATACTTCAACCGATGTAATAATTGCCATGACTGCATTCCTTACTGTTGTGAGCCGGATTCGGCACGCGTGAATTGCTGTTGTTCTCCCAGGCCTTCAATCCCAAGGCGCAGGGTTTGACCCGGTTTCAGATAGATGGGAGGCGTTTGTCCCATTCCAACGCCTGGTGGTGTGCCAGTGGAAATAATGTCGCCAGGATAGAGCGTCATAAATTGTGAGATATAAGAGACCAGATAACGCACGCCATACACCATGGTTGCCGTGGAGCCCTGTTGGAAGCGATGGCCGTCCACTTCGAGCCATAGCGTAAGGTTTTGCGGATCGGGGATTTCATCCCGGGTGACCAACCAGGGTCCCGTAGGTCCGAAGGTGTCACAACTCTTCCCTTTCATCCATTGACCCTGGCGCTCAATCTGGAATGCGCGCTCAGACAAGTCGTTAATCACGCAATAGCCCGCGACATGTTCCAGAGCGTCATCTTCGCTGACATACTTGGCTTTTTTTCCGATGATCACCCCCAACTCAACTTCCCAGTCGGTTTTTTCAGAACCGCGGGGGATTTCTACATCGTCGTTTGGCCCGACAATCGCATGCGGGGATTTCATAAACAAAATCGGTTCGGGTGGAACAACGGCATGGGTTTCCGCGGCGTGGTCCGAATAGTTAAGGCCAACGCAGATAAATTTGCGGCTACCGCCAACGCAGGGCCCAAGGCGAGGTGTCCCTTCGACCAATGGTAGTTCTTCTGTTGAAATTGAACTCAGGTGGGCGAGGGTATCCGGCGACAAGGTCTCAGCACTGATGTCGTCGATCCAGGCTGAAAGATCGCGGATGCGGCCCTCATTATCGAGCATGCCAGGACGTTCCTGACCCGGTGGACCAAAGCGAAGTAAGCGCATATCAGGCTCCTTTGAGCGTAGAGGTATCAGGCAGACCAGCCGCCATCGATATTATGAATTTGTCCGGTGGTAAAGGTGGCGTGGCTCAGATACAACACCAAATCGGCGATTTCGTCCGGCTTGCCAATCCGTCCCATAGGCTGGCGGCGAATGAAATCGGCACGGGCCGCATCATAGTCGCCGGTATCGCTGAGACGCTGTTGGAGCGATGGAGTTTCTATCGTCCCCGGGCAGATGGCATTGCAGCGTACTCCTTGGGTGATGTAATCCGCAGCAACGGATTTCGTCAGGCCGATAACTGCAGCTTTACTGATGCTATAAGCACAGCGGTTTGGTACGCCTTTCACACTCGATGCGACCGAGGACATATTGATAATGCACCCTTCGCGGCGGCTGAGCATCCCAGGCAGCACAGCCTGAATCAAATGCACTTGCGACATCACGTTCAGTTGCCAGGCCTGATTCAACTGTTCGTCACTGACGGTCAACACCTCGCCGCTATGGACGATACCCGCACAGTTAAACAGCACATCAATAGCGGGCTGTCTGGCGACGAAATCGCGGATTTCAGTTCCATTTGTCACATCAAGAAAGGCGGTATGGACATTTTCAACGTGTGAAAGTGCTTCCAGCTTTGACCTGTCGATATCAGTGGCAATCACCTGAAATCCGGCATTTGCCATACGAAGTACGGTGGCGTAACCGATGCCCTGTGCGGCAGCGGTGATCAGGATTGTCTTCTGCAGTTTCATATCTTTCTCCACGATAACCCGTCAGTTTGTTAATACACTGTAAACAGCTGGGTGTTTAATTCAAATATGAATTTTCTATTTATATATGCACGTCACATTTCCTTTTTTGCTCGTGGGATGGCTTGCGTAGCAGAAGTGCTAAGATGTCACGATTAAAAACAACGTGTTGTTAACACATGGGCATGAGGAAGGTATGGCGCAAAACAAGCCTGAAGTGGAGCCGACTGAGGAGCGCTACCGCGCACCGGCGCTGGACAAGGGTCTGGATATTCTCGAGAAGCTGGCCGAATTGGATGAGGGGTTGTCACAGGCTGAAATCGCTGCTGCGCTCGATCGCAAGCCTAACGAAATCTATCGCATGCTCGACAGACTGGTGAAGCGTGGATATGTGGTTCGGACCAGTGTCGACCAGTATCAGCTTTCACTGAAGTTGTTCGAACTGGCGCACCGTCAGTCACCCATGCGGCGACTGGTCACTCAGTCGATTCCGCATTTGCGAACCTTTGCTGTGGCGGCTCAGCAAGGTTGCCACATCGCACTGTATGAACGGGGTGGACTTACGGCGATCGCCCAAGTGGACGCCCCGGGCTATTGGGGATTTGGCATTCGTGTTGGGGCCCGTTTCGGACTGCTCGATTCCAGCTCCGGCCATGTCCTGTTGGCCTATGCATCACCTGAGGATCAACAATTTATGCTTATGCAAAGCGAACATAGGGATGTCGCTCTGGCAGAGGGGATGGAGGAGAAATTGGCTCAAATTCGAATCCAGGGTTACGAAATCATGCAGAGCCAGCAGGTGGAAGGGGTCTATAACATCGCCGTACCACTACTGAACAGTGGTGGGCAAGCCATTGCTGCCCTGGCATGTCCTTGGGTTAAGCATCTGGATCATATGAATAATCCTTCTCGCGATGCCGTCTTACAGCTGCTTTTTTCCACCGCCGAAAATATCCGTAGCGGTGGGGTAGAACCTTAGTACTTCGCCCACCCCTGCTAAAGCGGCCCTCCCGGCCGCTTATTTTTTATCCTTTTTTGCGACTCATCTCCCCTTTCGCGCAGAGGCAAAGAAGATGAATGTGATCTTCATATATAAATCTGAAATTTATCTTTGAATAAGCATTCTTCAGTGAATACATTTCAGTAACGTAAATCACACGTAACAATAACATTGCGTTTTTGCAACAACGGCCTCTACGCAGGAGAAAACCATGCAGAAAATACCAACACCAGGGTTAAGAAAGGCTGTGACGGCGTCGGTAGTAGGCACCATAATTGAGTGGTTTGACTACGCGTTGTACGGTGCGGCCGCAGGATTAATCATTAATAAAATCTTTTTCCCTGAGCTCTCTGAAGTTGCGGGAATCCTGGCAGCGTTTGCCACTTTTGCGGTGGGCTTCTTCGTGCGCCCACTGGGCGGAATAGTCATTTCGCATATAGGTGATCGTTATGGCCGTAAGCCAGCTTTGGTTTTTGCTATTTCTCTGATGGCTATAGGCACTGTCGCCATCGGATTACTCCCTGGGTACCAGGAAATTGGCATCCTGGCGCCCATTTTGCTGGTTGTTATGCGTATGGCCCAGGGATTTGGTGCAGGGGCGGAATATGCGGGAGCGCTGACGTTACTCTATGAATATGCCCCAAAACAGCAGCGGGGTTTTTATACCGCGCTCCTGCAATCGGCCACAGTGATTGGCATAATCTTCGCAAGCCTTGCCTTCTGGGGCGTCTCATTGATGCCTGTTGACATGATGACGAGCTGGGGCTGGCGCGTGCCATTCCTCTCTTCTGCGGCGCTGTTCGTCGTCGCCATCTATATTCGCCGTCATTTGGATGAAACCCCTGAATATGTTCAGGCCATGAAACAGGCTGAACAAGATAAAAAAGAGCATAAACTGCCATTGAGGATTGTCCTGACACGTTATCCCCGTGAGCTGTTCTGGAGTTTTTTGATGATGTCGGGTCACAATGCGAACGTATATATTTTAAGTGCGTTCAGTATCAGCTATATGACCAACACCCTTCATCTTTCGAAAACCACCGCGTTGAGTGCGTTGTTTATTTCGGCCTGGTGCGCCGTTGTGAGTGCGCCGATCATGGGCTGGCTGGCGGATAAATATAATCCGGCGAAGATCTACGGGGCAGCAGCGCTGTTTACGGTGGTTTATGCTTTCCCATTATTTATGTTTATCGACAGTGGCAATTTGTTGATCATCACCCTCGGTATGTCGATAGCGTTTATCATCAGTTATGGTGCCATGGCGGGTCCGCAGGGTCTGTTGCTGGCGCGCGTTTTTCCAACCGAGTATCGCTATTCCGGGATCAGCGTGGCCCGTGAAATGAACGGGATGCTGGTGGCGGGGCCGACGCCGCTGATCGGTGCTTTTCTTGTTGAAATTGCTGGTGGAAAACCGACCTATGTCGCGGTCTATCTCGGCGTCTGCTGTCTGCTTAGCGCTTTCGCTGTGTATAAACTGGTGACCATGAGGTCGGTCAAACGAGGGACATCGGCTGCCCCTGTTGTTGAAGGGTAAACTCTGATGTTATCGTGATTTTTCAAAGCGTTTAGCCCACAGTCTGAAACGCCAGCCAGAAAGGATCGCCTACGCGTTTCCCGACCTGGCTGGCGGCATCTCTTACCGCAATCCCCAGTCTGGCGATCAGGCTTTCGTTAAGTTCATCCCGAGGAATGGCGAGGCCAAAGCCATAACCCTGCCCGGTGGCAGGGTCGACGACCGCCGCTGAGATCCCGGCCGTCTCCGAAATGTACTCTCCCCGTGAGAGTGACCACCCGTTCAATTTAATCTGTTCAATGCGTGCAGATAATTCGCTCAGCGAACGGGGGGCGTGGCCTCTGGCATCGTCGAAATGTTCTGGCAGGCGTGACAATAATTCATTGCTGCTCAGACCGGCCATCAGTGCGCGACCCGCGGCGCTTGACCATGCCGGAGCGCGGCTGCCGGGTGGGGTGTAAACCTGAAGCGACCGCGAACCGGTACGCATATGGATAACCAACGCATCGGCATTATCCAGCACATTAATATAGCCGGTATAACCCGACTGCCGTACCAGGGTGGCCAGTGCCTCCTCCAGCAGGGAAGAGGTAGAGTGCGCGGCGCGAAACTGCCATGACGCCTCCATCACCACGTTGCCCGGTCGATATGCCCGTGTGACCGGGTCCCGCTCCAGAAAGCCATATTCCGCCATCATGCTTAGCGTTCTTGAGACAGAACTTTTAGGCAACCCCAGCTCGGTGGTGACATCCGTCACCGTCACATCACGTTGTAAGCGCGCAATCAGCAGTAAGACGTCTCGCGCGTTGGCCAGTGTACTCATTCTTTTGTCCTTAGAGGCGTGCAAGCTCAGCCCTGATTCAGGTTGCCAGATGCTTGACATAGTAACAAGACAACAACATATTAATGTTCTAAATATTACAACATAGTTCCATATTATGGAACAAGCGCAAAACAACAACCAGAACAAAGCCCGGTTTTGTTCATCAGCTGGAGCAACATCATGACGCACTCATCCTCCTCAGCAGAGGAGCCCATTGGCGTGGACGATCCCCATCCGCGCTATGCGCATCCCAAAGCGCTGGCCCCGGCGAATTTTCTGCTGGTCAGCCTGCTCAGTTTCGTCGGCGCGATTATTGGTATTCAGATGCTGGCGAGTCTGGGGATCACCCCCAGCACGTCGCTGATTGGTGCGCTCGCCGCGATGGCGCTTTCGCGAATTCCGTTTAAGTGCTTTCGTGGCTTTCGCTCAATACATGCGCAGAATCTGGCGCAAACCAGTATTTCGTCGGCAACGTTTGGGGCGGCAAACAGTCTGTTTTTACCGATAGGGATCCCCTGGTTATTTGGGCTGCCGGAGATGGTGACCCCGATGCTGATCGGGGTTAGCCTGGCGATGTTATTGGATGCCTGGCTGCTGTATCGCATGTTTGATACACCGGTGTTCCCCGCCAGCAGTCCCTGGCCGCCGGGTGTGGCCGCGGCAGAAGCGATCAAAGCTGGCGATAAAGGCGGTAAACAGGCCTGGACGTTGCTGGGAGGTCTCTGCACCGGCGCGCTGGGAGCACTGCTGCACTTGCCTATGTCGGCTTTCGGCGTCGCCCTGATTGGCGGATTCGGTGCCATGGCGGCTTTTGGCGTGGGTTTGCTGATTCGAGGTTACGGGCAACTGCTGACCGGAATGGATATCAACGCGCTCTACTTGCCGCACGGGATGATGATCGGGGCCGGGCTGATGGCGCTGTTACAGGTTTCACGCATCATCTTCCGTCAGGGCGGGCGGGGGAAGGCGACAACCGCTGCTCGACGTACCGGACAGGCGTTTCGTGTTGGAGGGCTAGGGTTTCTGGCCATTATGCTGCTGCTGACGCTCGGTACCGGACTGTATAACCATATGTCGCCGCTGATGCTGGTGTGCTTTGTGTTGTACGGCGCTTTTGTGGCCTTTGTGCATGAAATTATCGTCGGCATCGCAGCCATGCACTCGGGGTGGTTTCCGGCTTTTGCCGTGGCATTGATAACCCTGCTGATTGGCATGCTGCTTGGTTTTCCGCCCGAAGCTTTGGTGGTGCTGTCCGGATTTTCCACTGCAACCGGCCCGGCGTTTGCCGATATGGGCTTCGATTTGAAAGCTGGCTATCTGCTGCGTAAAGGAGAGCATGCCTCGCCTGAATTTGAACTGCAGGGCCGTCGTGAGCAGCTTATCGCGGGGATGATCGGCTTTGTCGCCGCTATTATTGTGGTCGCCTTCAGTTACCGATTCTATTTTTCTGCCCACCAGTTTGCCCCCATCAACGCGGCATATGTTGCTGCCATCAAAGCCGGGATCTCCGTTGATGCGGCACACAATCTGGCGCTGTGGGCCATCCCGGGCGCATTACTCCAACTGTGTGGGGGCGCAAAACGCCAGCTCGGCGTGCTGTTTGCCACCGGATTGCTGATCAGCAGCCCTGCTGCGGGCTGGATGGTTGCCGCAGGACTGATATTCCGCGTGGTGATTTCCCGTCTGGCGGGGGCTCGCCTTCGTGAACAAACAGAGGTCTTCGCCGGGGGTGTCATCGCCGGAGATGCTCTCCTGAATTTCTTTAGCGGTGCCATCGGCGCGCTACGTAAATAGCCATCTTATCCGTACAGGGAACAGAACAATGAAACGTAAATTGACAACAGACGATATTCAAGCCGCCATCTGGGGGGGGGCCATTCTGGGCGGCGGTGGCGGTGGGTTGTTGGCTGCAGGCGAAAAAGCGGCGCAGCTGGCATTGAGCGTGGGTGATGTGAACTTGTGGAGCGCCGATGAGTTCTCCCCAAACGACTTGACTGCCACGGTGGCCCTGGTCGGTGCTCCGGCAGCACCTGACCCGTGCCTGAAACCGGCGCATCTGATGCGGAGTATTGAACTGCTGCGCAGTGCATTACCTACCGGGCAGACACTGGTGGCACTGAACACCAATGAGAACGGTGCAGAAGCCACGGTGAACGGCTGGTTTCATGCCGCGATGTGCGGCCTGCCGCTGATCGACCTCGCCTGTAACGGGCGTGCACATCCTACCGGCACTATGGGCTCACTGGGGCTGCATGCTGAGGCGAATTTCCGTTCCTATCAGGCATGGGCCGGAGGCGCGGCAGAACGTTATGTTGAGGGGGTATCGCAAGGTGGCCTGGAGCAGGTGGCTGGGGTTGTGCGTCGCGCCTCCGTTGAAGCGGGAGGCATTGTCGCGGTGGCTCGTAATCCTGTCACGGTGCGGTATGCCTGCCAGCACGGCGCCCCGGGTGCAATTAGCCAGGCTATTCAGGTGGGGCAAACCTGGCTGGAAAGCGGAGTGGATGGCGTATTGTCGTTGCTGAAGGGGCGTGAAGTGGCGCGAGGCACTGTTTCGCGCTATCAGTGCGAACAGCAGGGCGGGCTGGATGTGGGATATATCGTGCTCGACGATGGGGGCAAGACAACGCTGCGCTTCATTAATGAATATATGCTGATTGAACAAGAAAACAGGATTGGCGCACGCTTCCCTGACTTGCTGATGACCTTTGATGTCCAGGGAAAACCCGTGGTTTCGGCCCATGTCCGTGAAGGTATGGCGATTCAGGTGGTGCGTATTCCTGCAGACCAGTTGCTGTTGTCGAGGACGATGTATATGCCTGAGCTGTATCGCCCGCTCGAGGCACTGCTCAACCGTGAGTTTGCGCCCGCCCGCTGATTCCGACCGACCACGCAACAACAATTGTTGCTCCCGGGCGGGAAGGTTGCGCTTTCCGCCCGAAAAACTCCCGCCGGGAGTCGCTCCAATGGTATGATTACGCCCCTGTACGTCAGCCGCGAGCTGATATCAATGTAATTACCGGAATAATGACCGTGACCTCTTTTTCTGAACTCAACGCGCTTCCTGCCGAACAACTCGATAATCTCAATGAGCTGGGCTATCTGACCATGACCCCGGTGCAGGCGGCGGCGTTACCGGCCATTCTTGCGGGGAAAGACGTCCGTGCGCAGGCGAAAACCGGCAGCGGCAAAACCGCGGCCTTCGGCCTGGGCCTGCTGCAACATATTGATGCCAGCCAGTTTATCACTCAGTCGCTGGTGCTATGCCCGACGCGCGAGCTGGCTGACCAGGTCGCGAAAGAGCTGCGTCGTTTGGCGCGCTACATGCCAAATATCAAGGTGCTGACCCTGTGCGGCGGCCTGCCGTTTAGCGTTCAGCGCGACTCTCTGATCCACGCCCCGCATATCATTGTGGCGACCCCGGGCCGTCTGCTCGATCACCTGAAAAAAGAGACGGTGAACCTCGACGCCTTGCAAACCCTGGTGTTGGATGAAGCCGATCGGATGCTGGACATGGGCTTTGCCGACGCAATTGACGAGGTGATCAGCCACGCCCCCGCCAACCGTCAGACGCTGCTGTTCTCCGCTACCTGGCCGAGCGCAATTGCCGCCATTAGCACCCGTATTCAGCGTGACCCGCAGACCGTGGAAATCGACACCGTCGACGAGCTGCCTGCGGTTGAACAGCAGTTCTATGAAGTGTCCCGCAATGGCAAAATCGGCCTGCTGCAAAAGCTGCTGAGCAAGCACCAGCCCGCTTCCTGCGTGGTGTTCTGTAACACCAAGAAGGATTGCCAGGCGGTTTGCGATGCGCTGAGCGAAAGCAACCAGAGCGTGCTGGCGCTGCACGGCGACATGGAACAGCGTGACCGCGATCAGACCCTGGTGCGTTTTGCCAACGGCAGCAGCCGTGTGCTGGTGGCGACCGACGTCGCCGCGCGTGGACTGGACATTAAAGCGCTGGAGATGGTTATCAACTTCGAACTGGCGTGGGACCCGGAAGTCCATGTCCACCGTATCGGGCGTACAGCACGTGCCGGGCAGAGTGGGCTGGCTATCAGCTTCTGCTCCCCGGAAGAAGGCCAGCGTGCTGCAGTTCTCGAAGATATGCTGAACTTCAAGGTCAACTGGCAGCAGGTACCAACCGGTATCAACATCGCTCCGTTGGAAGCGACTATGGCAACCTTGTGCATCGACGGCGGTAAAAAAGCCAAAATGCGCCCGGGCGATATTCTCGGCGCGTTAACCGGAGACATGGGTCTGGCAGGGGATGATATCGGTAAAATCGATATCCATCCGATCCACGCCTTTGTGGCCGTCAAACACAGCGTCGCCCGCCATGCCTGGAAACAGCTCCAGCAGGGCAAAATTAAAGGGAAGTCGGTGAAGGTGCGGTTGCTGAAGTAATTCGCTGTTGTGCTAACTATTTGCATTTATGTTTACCGGTACTGATAAGTACCCGGAGTCAGAAACTTCATCAACGGGAGTTGGCCTTCTAAAGGTCAACTCCCTAAGCATTGTTGGCTTTATCAGAACCTAAAATGCTATGGCATTATGCCTCGATCGGGGCACGCCAGTCATCGGCACCGGAAGTGCCCGCCGTTGTATGCTCCCAGTTAATCTTACGGTAAGCCAGAGAGACGCGAACTAATTGCGTGAACTCCGCCTTGGTGGCGTCCTGGCAATGCGGCATTTTGCAATCAATATCAATAATGGTCGCATCTTCCAGTTTGGTGGTGAAGAAGTGCTCCTGCTTACCTTCAATTGAGGTGCGGTACCACTTAAGTTCTACCGATGGCAGCATTTCACCCGATGCTAATGCGTTATACAGCAACGGTACGGCTTTGTTGTACGCCACGGTAAAACGGAAAGGTTTATGGGCACGCTGGCCCGCAGGTTGACCGGACTGCGGATCGGTTGGCACGGTGACAATATGCTCGAATTCCTGAACCAGCATTTCGTCTTCATGACCCTGTACATAGATATTACCGACTGATTCAGCCGTGAATGCGCTGGCGGTAATATTACCTTGAGTTTTTCCGGTGATAGAAATATACGCTGGAGTTGGCATGTTAAATATCCTTATTTTGTTTTTCAATCTTAGATTGATGTAGAACAATTTAAGCGGGCTAATAAACTGATCCGCTGGCTCTGTGATGAGATCTGAATTCTAATAATTCCGGGGCACTATAAAACGATTTCTTTATGTATCCAAGATGTCATGAAAATCCAGATATTCTTTTTTGGTGCCACTGGTAGTTAATATTATAATGTTTGCAAAAATAGAGTATTGTTCTGCCTGTTGAGCCTCAATTATTGAGGAAATATAAGTGACTTATTAGTAAAGTGTAGCGCCTCTATGTAAGTCTATGTTTTTAAAAGGGTGTCGAGAATTATCATTAATTATTTTCGTGATCGCTGCAGAGAGATTTCAAGGCCGAAGAAAGAATTTTTACAATGCTGACTGAATAGAGTGGCGCTAGACTTTTATCTGGAAGTTTGTGAAGATATGTTTACTGGCATTACCGATGTGATACGAGCTATTCATTTTTTGTAGCCATGGTTGATTGTTCCATGACGTTATTCATTCATTGCGGTTATTAATTCACTGCCATTGATTAAATCAATGCTTCACTTGATCGGAAGAACTTTTCTGATATCTGAAGCGGAAGTGTCAATAGCAATTATTTATTAGTACGGAAAAGGACGAATTATGAGTAAGAGTAATCAGAGTAGTGTTGCTCCGAAAGAAAGGATAAACATCAAATATGTTCCCAATACTGGCGACCAGATCGCAGAAATTGAATTGCCGTTAAATTTATTGGTGGTAGGGGATCTTAAAGGCATACGTGAAGATACTGCTATTGAAGAGCGTCAGGTTGTATCGATTAATAAAAATAACTTCAATGCAGTGATGAACGAAGCAAATATCAGCCTGGCGTTCAATGTCCTTAATCACCTGGATGGTGATGGTAAAGAAGAGATGCCTGTCACTGTAGACATTAAATCTCTGGATGATTTTTCGCCGGATAACGTGGCGAAGAAAGTGCCGGAACTACAAAAAATTCTCGAACTTCGTGAAGCCCTGGTGGCGCTGAAAGGGCCACTCGGCAACATTCCTGCGTTCCGTTCGCGTCTGCAGGATCTGTTAGGCAATGAAGCGATGCGTGAGCAGTTGCTCAAAGAGCTGGACATGCTTAATCAAAAATAATTGCGTGTGATAAAGGGAATTCAACGTATGTCTTTACAAGAAGATGATGCAGTTTTAGCTCAGGAGCAGCAGGCCAGCTCAACGTATCTCCTCGACGAGATTATGTCTCAGACCCGCCTGATGCCTGGTAACGACGGTTATGACGTGGCTAAACAGGGCGTTGCCGCCTTTATTGCCAGCATTCTGGACACCGGCGTCAATCAAGAGCCAATCAATAAGATTCTGGTTGACCGGATGATTGTTGAACTGGACAAAAAGCTCAGTGCTCAGATGGATGAAATCCTCCACGCGCCAGCCTTCCGCGAAATCGAGTCGTCCTGGCGCTCGCTTAAGTTGCTGGTTGATCGGACTGATTTCCGTGAAAACATCAAAATCAACATCATGCATGCAACAAAATCCGAGCTGCTGGAAGATTTTGAATTCTCACCAGAAATTATTCAGTCCGGCTTCTATAAGCATGTTTACTCCTCCGGCTACGGTCAGTTTGGTGGTGAACCCACAGCGGCTATTATCGGTAACTACGCCTTTAGCAACACCTCGCCTGACATGAAGCTCTTACAATATGTTAGCGCGGTCGGCGCCATGGCCCATTCACCGTTCCTGTCCAGCGTTGCACCTGACTTCTTCGGCATCGAAAGCTTTACCGAACTGCCAGCTATCAAGGACATGAGATCGGTCTTCGAAGGTCCGGTGCATACTAAGTGGCGAGCTTTACGTGAGTCAGAAGACTCCCGCTATCTGGGGTTAACCACGCCGCGCTTCCTGCTGCGATTACCGTATTCTACGGTCGAAAACCCGATCAAAAACTTCAATTACTACGAAGATGTCAGCAAAAATCATGAGCACTTCTTATGGGGCAATACCGCCTTCTTACTCGCCTCCTGCCTGACAGACAGCTTCGCCAAATACCGCTGGTGCCCGAATATCATCGGTCCGCAAAGTGGTGGTGCGGTGCACGATCTGCCGGTCCATCTCTATGAAGCAATGGGGCAGATTCAAGCCAAAATCCCAACGGAAGTGTTGATCACCGATCGCCGCGAGTTTGAACTCGCCGAAGAGGGATTTATCACATTGACGATGCGTAAAGGCAGCGATAATGCGGCATTTTTCTCGGCAAACTCGGTGCAAAAACCAAAAGTTTTCCCCAATACCCGCGAAGGGAAAATGGCGGAAACCAATTACAAGCTGGGTACCCAGCTGCCGTACATGTTCATCATTAACCGCCTTGCGCACTATATAAAAGTGTTGCAGCGCGAACAGATTGGCTCCTGGAAGGAGCGTCAGGATCTGGAACGTGAGCTGAATACCTGGCTGAAGCAATACATCGCCGACCAGGAAAACCCGCCGACAGATGTTCGCAGCCGTCGTCCTTTACGTTCCGCTCAAATTCAGGTGCTGGATGTTGAAGGGGATCCAGGTTGGTACCAGGTTGCAATGCAGGTTCGTCCACACTTCAAGTACATGGGGGCGAGCTTCGAGTTGTCACTGGTTGGCCGCCTGGATAAGGAATAATAGGGCATGGCTGCGCTACTCAACTGGGCGCGAGGGAGTTCTGCCAGCTTGTTTGAGCGCATACAGGGGGAGGGAAGTTCTTCCTCCCGTAACCGGCTTTCGGGACTGGTTCGTTCCATCCAGAATCACTTAAACGAAGTCCTGAATTCTCGGCCTGGAGGTTGCCAAAGCGCCGTCGGTCTTGGCGTAGTTGATTTCAACGACGCGACGGCAAGCACCTCCGATTTCAGAACCAGCATCGAACAAGCTATTAAAGTGTGTATTGAAGGGTTTGAACCGCGTATTACAGCCGTCACTGTTCAATCGTTAATCAGTGATGAGGACCCGTTACTGCTCAGCTTCCATATCAGTGCCTGCGTGGACTTCGACAATATGGGTGATGTGGTCGAATTCAATATCCAGCTGGACAACAACCGTCGTTACTGCTTTAGCCAGGATGTCTAATGTCGTTCGAAAAATATTTTAGGGATGAGCTGGATTACCTCCGGCAATTAGGCCGTGATGCCGCTATCGAGCGGCCTCACTTGGCCACGTTTCTATCGGAACAGGGTTCGGATCCGGACGTTGAGCGTCTGCTGGAAGGCTTTGCATTTTTAACGGGTAATTTGCGTGAAAAAATTGATGATCAGTTCCCGGAATTAACCCATGGCTTATTAAACATGCTGTGGCCGAATTATCTACGGCCCATTCCCAGTATGACGATCATCGAATATACACCGGACGATAGCGTGGTCACTCAGGCCACGCTGATTAACAGTGGTACTCAGGTGTTGAGCGCGCCACTCACTCAACAAGAAGGGAACGAGCCGACGGACTCAAACGGGATACAGTGCATTTTCAGACTGTGCCGCGATCTCTGGCTGTTCCCGATGTCCATTCGCGATATTTCCGCCAACAATAGCAACGAGCAGGGGATATTGCGCGTCGATTTTCCTCGAAAACTGAACTCAATATGCGGGATCTGCAACTGGGCAAACTGCGCTTTCACTTGAGCGAAGATTATTACACCAGTACCCAGCTTTATTTCTGGATAAGCCATTATTTCGAACGGGCAGAATTAGTGGTAAATGGCGCCGTGATCCCAATGCCAGATTTTGACTTTTCACCTGTGGGATTTTCCCGTGAAGACGCATTATTGCCTTACACCAAGAACGCTTATATGGGCTATCGCATCCTGCAGGAGTATTTCTGCTTCCCGGAGGGCTTCCTCTTCTTTGATGTGACGGGCATCGTTGATTTTCCGCCACAGCTTAACGCCAGTGAATTTACCCTCAATTTGTATTTTTCCCATGCGCTTCCCCCGGAGATAAAAGTCCGTTCGACGACGTTACGTCTCAACTGTACCCCAGCGGTGAACCTCTTCGAGCACGACAGCGAAGCCATTAAGTTGGATGGCACCCAAGTGGAATACCCGCTGCGTGCCAGTTATAGCCGTGCGGATCACTACGATATTTTCTCCGTGGATAGTGTGGACAGTTGGCTGGACGAAAACGGTGGAAAGCCGGGGCGCTCACGTGGACGGGGTCGGTCATTCACCTCTTTTGAAAGCTTCCACCATCAGGTGGAACATGCCCAAGGGCGGGATGCACTCTACTATCGGCTGCGGGTCAAAAATGGCGTATTCCGAAAAGGTTTTGATCACTTTATTTCATTCGTGCGCAGCGACGAATCCAGCGTGGTGATGAAGGATGAAAATATCTCCATTGGGTTGACGTGTACCAACCGGGAATTGCCTTTGCTACTGAGAGTCGGGGATATCAATCAGCCGAAAAAAGGTAGCCCATCATTTGCCACTTTTCGCAATATTACCCGGCCCTCAGTGCCGCTCTATCCGGTACTGGACGGCAGTCTGCACTGGTCTCTACTTTCTAATATGTCTCTGAATTACATGTCGTTGCTGGATAAAGACGCCTTAAAGCAAATTTTACATACCTATGATTTTCCGAGCATGCATAACCGCCAGTCCGCGAGGGCTTCCCAGCGGCGGTTGGATGCCATTGAGCGTATCGAAACGCAGCCTGTAGACCGCTTGTTTCGTGGCCTTCCCGTCAGGGGATTACAGACCACGCTGTGGCTGGAACAAAGCGCATTCAGCTCGGAGGGTGAACTTTATCTTTTCAGCACTGTACTCGCGCATTTCTTCTCGTTGTACGCCAGCGTCAATGCGTTTCACCTCTTAAAAGTTACCAATCTTGATAATCAGGAATGTTACGAATGGCCAGTACAAACGGGGCAGCACGCACTCATGTAAGGCTTGAGCAGGAAGCCCCGCTTGCCGCAGGTCTGGATGTGACACGTTACAACTTCTTTCAGTTGGTCGAGCTTCTCCACCAATTGGCGGTAGCGTGGGAAAAATCCCCTGGCGCGTCGAACCCGGCGCAGGAGGCGATTCGTTTTACATCCTCTGCAAGTCTGGCTTTTCCAACCCGGGACATCATTGCCCTGCATACCTCGCCGCGTAACCAGTTTGAGCTGGAGGTTTCGTTCCTGGGGCTACATGGCAGCCAGTCGCCGCTACCGGGATATTACCTGGATTCGCTGGCTTGGGAGGCGGCGCAAAACGAAAACCGTCTGACGGATTTCTTGAACGTGTTCAACCACCGCCTGCTGACATTGCTGCATCAGATCTGGCGCAAATACCGCTACTACATCTGCTTCGACAGCGGCAGTGACGACTTTTCACAGCGGATGTTTTCTCTGGTGGGGTTGGGGAGCACGGCAATACGCAACAAGCTGCAGATTAATCACGAAAAAATGCTCGCGTACGCCGGCCTTCTGGCAAGCCCAGGGCGCGCCCCAGAAGTGATTTGCAGCCTGGTTTCCCACTGCTTCAACCTTGAGGACGTCACGCTTCACAGTTGGCAGTTGCGTAAGGTCAGTATTGCCCCGGAACAGCAGAACCGGTTGGGCAGTAGGGTGCGACTGCGTGGTAACAAGTACCAGCAAAAGTCGGTGATGGGCATCAATTTCTCAATTGGTGCCAGGGTGGCCGATCGGAGCGGCAAGTTCCAGTTGTGCATTAACAACCTGACCCGCGAGCAGTTTTTATCGTTTTTACCCGAGGGAGCCAACTATGCGTCACTGGTGATGTTTGTGGCTTTCATTATGCGTGATCAGTTCGCGTGGGATTTACGTCTGGGACTGGCAGAAAAGCAGGTGAGCGGCATGGTGCTGGGTACTGAGCAAAACAACCTGCTGGGTTGGACCAGCTTTCTGGGGCAACCCGAAGCGAAGCCGCACGTCATCATCAGCGTGATGGAATAACAATAAGGATTCAGCAACTCATGGATAAACAGCAGCCAACGCTATCATTACGGGTCATCAATAGCGACAAACTGGAAAGTGGCAAGCAGGCAAGCCACTTATTTCACCCGCGCGGTGGCACAGTGGGGAGTGATGTCGGTCATCTTTGGTCGATTCAGGATCAGAGCGGGAGCGTCCATGCTTCAGTTTTCGCCATAGAGTGGCGTGACGGCGCTTTCTGCCTACGGGTTTTGAATGACTCGATCACCATTAACCAGTCCGTGCTAACGGTGAAATCTGGGTTTGTGCTGCTGCAACAGGGGGATGAAATCGCCCTTAACACGCTAATGTTAAAGTGTCATATCGCTTTTTCTGACGCCGGGGCGGTTGATCCGCTAACCGTGTCGCCGGAATCTCTGGTGTCTAACTATAGCAACCCTTTGGAAGCGATGATGGAAGGGGGGGAGTCTCGTGTCGCCGCCAGTCAACAGGAAGCTCGTCTGGCCTCTACGGTGGTTAACGGTTTCAGTAGCGACCCTTTGCGGGTGCTGGAAACTGAAAGCCTGACCACCCAGAACAACGGCAGGGTGAATTCTGATATCGACTCGATCCTGCATCAGGGGAGTTATCGCCGCCCGCTCATTGCCTCACCACTCTCAGACAGCAGTACGGCGATAGAGCAGGAGTATTTAGATCTCCCTCATATCACGCCATACATTGCGGCCCAGAATAGCGAAGCGGAACACAACATCGCCCAACTTCATGTGGCGATCACGCCATTGATGCGCGGGTTTGACGCGCAGTTGCCTATCCGTAACAGCCAGGAAGCGAATGATTTTCTGGAAGAAGCCGGAAAAACGCTCAAGGCAACCATTGAGGGCCTGCTTGCCCTTCAGCGCAGCCAGCATGGCCTAAGGGACAAGCACCTGCGGCCGTTGGAAGACAACCCACTGCGTCTGAATATGGACTACGACACAACGCTAAGCCTGCTTTTTGCGGAGGGGAAAAGCCCGGTACATCTTGCTGCACCTGCGGCGGTGGCAGAGAGCCTGCACAATCTCCGTTTGCATCATCAGGCCAACCAGCAGGCTATCGCTCAAGCGCTCAATACCATGCTAGATGCCTTTTCACCTGAACGGTTACTGACGCGTTTTACCCATTACTTGCGCAGCAATGAACGCCAGGAGCGAGACTCCGCCTGGGCATGGGAGATGTACAAAAACTACTACGAGGAGCTGTCCTCCAGTCGTCAGCAGGGATTTGAAAAACTGTTTGGTGAAGTTTACGCCCAGGCCTATGACCAGGCGCTGCGTCAGGGGATGAAAGACAGCGAATGAGTAACCACACCAGAAACAACAGCCTGCTCTCGGTGCTGTGCCTGGCGTTATTGCTGACGGGATGCAGCGCGTGGAAGGCAACGAAAAAAGTTGGGGAAGTCATCATCAATCCGGATATTCCGGTCGGGGAGCCAGCCGAACAACCGTCTATTGTCCGTATGGTGTTATTGGCCGAGCCGGACACCAATCCGAATATGCAGGGGGAAGCAACACCTGTTGAATTCGCCGTTATCTATCTGAGCGAAGACTCTAAGTTGCTCGCGGCCGATCACGCTCAACTCACCCCTGACTCACTGGAGAAAACACTCGGCAAAAACTACCTCGATCACCAGGAGTACACCCTTCTGGCGGATCAGTATAAACCGCTAGCACCGATCACACTTGAAGAGAAAACCCGCTACATCGGCGTAGTGGCCTGGTTTGCCAATATGGAAAAAAGCGAGTGGAAAAAGACGATAAAAATCAAAAGTATTGGCAAACACTACCAGATTTTGATCCACATCAGGACTAACGAGATTGAACTAAGGGAAGAGGAAGAATAAGCATGCCTACGAAAAACAGAGTGATCTGGCGTGAAGGGTTGTTTATCAAGCCCCAGCACTTCCAGCAACAGCAGAGGCACAATGACTATCAACTGCATCAGCGTTTCTCCACGCTGCACGGCTATAGCTACGGTTTTCACTCGTTAGTCATCAACCAGGAAGTTGTTAAAGCTCGGTCGTATTGGGGTGAGTAGCGCCAGCGGCAGCATGCCTGATGGTTCCATTTTTGAGATGCCTTATCAGGACAACTGTCCGAAACCACTGGACGTGCTTAACTGTAACGACGCCGCCAGCCGGGATATCTATCTGGCGTTGCCGATGCTTAATGACGCCATCAACGAAGTTGCCGGCCAGCAGGGCCAGACCCAGAGCACCATTCGTTACCGCGAGCATCTTGATGATGTGCGGGATCTTCACACCGACGGAGGTGATGTCAGCCAGTTAGTGCTGGCGCAGCTTGCTCCGCGTCTGATGCAGGGGGGGGAAGATCTCAGTGCGTACACGGCGCTACCGCTTTGCCGCATCAAAGAAAAACGCCCGGATGGAGCGTTGATCCTGGATGAAGAGTTTATTCCGACCTGCACTACGCTCACCGTTTCCGTCCCGCTCAAAAGTTTTATAGATGAAGTGGAGGGAACACTGGTCGAGCGTGCCCGTCTGTTGGCTAAACGTATCGGATCCCCAGGCCAGCAGGGCATTGCAGATGTGGCTGAATTTATGATGCTACAGGTCTTTAATCGAGAACAGCCGCTGTTTACCCATCTGGCGCATCAGGCGGTGCTGCACCCACAGCACTTCTATTGCCAATTAGTGCAGACCTGCGGTGAGTTGCGCACCTTTACCGATGAGGCACGCATCGCAGGCGTCTTTCCGGTTTATAACCACGATAATCTCACCGATACCTTCCAGCCGTTATTCCAGTCGCTGCGCCAGGTACTGAGCACTGTCCTAACGCCGCGCGCGGTGTCCATCCAGTTGCAAATGCAGGCGCACGGCATTCGTGTGGCGACGATCAACGATCGTGATCTCCTGCGCAGCGCGGATTTTGTGCTCGCTGTGCGCGCGCAGATCCCGCAAGAGCAGCTCCGGCGCCAGTTTGTGCAACAAACCAAGATCACCTCACTGGAAAAAATCCGCGAGTTGGTCAGTGTGCAACTCCCCGGAGTACCGTTGGTGGCGCTTTCAGCCGCTCCTCGCCAGCTGCCATACCACTCCGGCTACACCTATTTCATGCTCGACAGGCAGAGCGCGGCCTGGAAAGAGATCCAGCAAAGTAACGCCATCGCTTTCCACGTTTCAGGCGAGTTCCCTGAACTGGACATGCAGTTTTGGGCCATCAGGGGAAGCTAATGAAAACGGATGCGGTCACACACGACGTGCTGATTGCGGCCCCCGAAAGGGTCGCCTCTTACCGGCAATATCAACTCCCGCTACGTGGCGAAAGCCTGAATGCGATGGTGGATGCCGCAACGCCATTGCTTGGCATGGTGCTACGTCTCAAAGAGATGGAAAACCATCCGTTGCCGGACAAGCTCTATCAGCAGGTGGTGGCGGATATTCGCGCCACCGAACAGTTACTGCAAACTCAAGGCTATGAGCCCGGGGCGATCGTCTCTTTTCGCTATGTGCTTTGTACCTTTATTGATGAAACCGCGCTGGGTCACGGCTGGAATTCGCAAAACGATTGGGTACAGCAGTCGCTGCTGGTGCATTTCCACAATGAAACCTGGGGTGGCGAAAAAGTGTACGTCCTGCTGGAGCGTTTAATGGGTGAACCAAAACGCTACCAGGATCTGCTGGAGTTTATGTATCTCTGTTTCTGCCTGGGCTATCGCGGGCGCTACAAAGTGACCCTGCGAAACAGCGATGACTTTGAACGCCTGTTCGGCCGCCTGCATCACCAACTCCACCAGTTACGGGGGGATGCGCCAGCTACCGTGTTACACCAAAAGCCGGGACGTTCAGGCGGGCACTACCACCTCACCAGAAGGCTTTCAGTCAAACATGTTCTGTGGGGAGGGTTAGGGCTGCTGGGAGTCATCTACTTGTTTTACGCCCTCAATCTGCATGCCCAGAGTCAGGATATCCTGGAGCAACTCAACAAATTATTGAGCAAGGACGCGCCAAAATGATCCAGATTGATCTACCAACCCTGGTAAACCGCCTGCACCCGATTGCCCGCCATGCGCTGGAATCAGCTGCGGCCCACTGCGTAAGTCTGCAGGAGGCGGAAATTACCGTCCCACAGGTGCTACGCCAGATGGTCGCCACCCCGCTGAGCGACGTCAGGCTGATACTGAACCATGCCGGGGTTGATCTCGACGAGTTGCAGGCGCTGCTCGATCAGCGCATCACCAGCTATCAGACGGTGACGCAGGCATACCCGAGTTTTTCACCACTGCTGATGGAATGGTTGCAGGACAGTTGGCTGCTTGCCTCTACAGAGATGGAACATGGTCAGCTACGCAGCGGCGTAATGCTTCTGACGCTATTGCTCAGTCCGTTACGCTATTTGACACCTGCCGCAAACCGCGTGCTGTCACCAGTAAACCGAGAACTACTGCGGCAGAACTTTGCGCAGTGGACCAGCGACTCTGCCGAAATCCCTCAGTGTGATAAAGCGAATGATACAGCTGTGGGGGCGTCAGTCAGTGATAGCCTGCTGACGCGTTATGCCAGCAACATGACCGAACAGGCCCGCAGCGGCAAGCTCGACCCGGTTCTGTGCCGCGACACGGAAATCGACCTAATGATCGATATTCTCTGCCGCCGTCGTAAAAATAATCCTATTGTCGTCGGGGAGGCAGGAGTAGGGAAAAGCGCGTTAATCGAAGGGCTAGCGCTGCGCATTGTGGCAAACGAGGTGCCACAGAAACTGCTTAACAGCGAACTGATGACACTGGATCTGGGGGCGCTCCAGGCCGGGGCGGCGGTGAAAGGTGAATTCGAAAAACGATTCAAAGGCATCATGTCCGAAATAGCCCAGTCCGCTACGCCGATCATTTTGTTTATCGATGAAGCTCACACCCTGATCGGCGCGGGCAACCAGCAGGGCGGCCTGGACATCTCCAACTTGTTAAAGCCAGCTCTGGCTCGTGGCGAGCTGAAAACCATCGCCGCCACGACCTGGGGTGAATACAAAAAATACTTTGAAAAAGACGCCGCACTTTCTCGTCGTTTCCAACTGATCACCGTCTCTGAACCGAGCGCGGATGAGGCGACGATCATCCTGCGTGGCCTGCGCACTATCTATGAACAGGCTCACGGCGTGCTAATCGACGACGAAGCGCTACAAGCCTCCGCCGTGTTAAGCGACCGCTATCTGTCCGGCCGCCAACTGCCGGATAAAGCCATTGATGTGCTGGATACTGCGTCGGCGCGGGTGGCGATTAACTTGACCTCTGCACCTCGCCAGGTTTCTGCGCTGCAAACCCAACTGCACCAGCAGGCGATGGAAATCGAGATCCTCGAGCGGGAGCAGCGGCTGAACCTCGGCAGCCCGAGCGAGCGTTTACATGAGCTATGCCAGCAGCGGCAAGCCATCGAACAGCAGCTGACTGAACTGAAGACCCGTTGGGAAACCCAGAAGCAGCTGGTAGAGCAAATTATCGAACTCAGGTCGCAATTACTGACACAGGAAGAGCCTGTCGGCGATGAACAAACTGCCCGATTGAGAGCACTGGACATCGAGTTGGAAGCGTTGCAACAGCATCAGACGCTCGTCTCTGCGCATGTGGATAAACACCAGATTGCGGCGGTGATTGCCGAGTGGACAGGCGTACCGCTGAATCGTCTTTCACAAAGCGAACTCACGGTGGTCACGGAGCTTCCGGACTATCTTGGACAGCAGATTAAAGGCCAGAGCACGGCTATCCATTGTCTGCATCAACACCTGCTCACTGCACGGGCAGATCTGCGTCGACCTGGCCGTCCGATGGGTGCTTTCCTGCTGGTTGGGCCAAGCGGCGTCGGCAAAACTGAAACGGTGCTGCAAATCGCAGACCTGCTGTACGGCGGTCGTCAATACCTTACGACTATCAACATGTCGGAATTCCAGGAGAAACACACCGTTTCGCGCCTGATTGGTTCGCCACCAGGCTACATCGGCTATGGTGAAGGTGGCGTGCTAACCGAGGCGATTCGTCAGAAGCCTTATTCCGTGGTGCTGCTGGACGAAGTGGAAAAAGCGCATCCGGACGTGCTGAACCTGTTCTACCAGGCTTTCGACAAAGGTGAGTTGGCAGACGGCGAAGGCCGCATTATCGACTGCAAAAATGTGGTGTTCTTTCTTACCTCCAATCTGGGCTACCAGACGATTGTTGATAACGCCGCGCAGCCAGAGCAACTCAACGAGTTGCTGTACCCGGAACTGGCTGCTTTCTTCAAGCCCGCCTTGCTGGCACGTATGGAAGTCGTGCCTTATCTGCCACTGGATCGCTCCACGCTGCAAACCATTATCTACGGCAAGCTGAACAGACTGGACAGCTTACTGCGTCAGCGCTTTAACGCCGAAGTGGTGATTGACCCGCAGGTCATCGACGAGATCCTGCTGCGTGCCACGCGCGCGGAAAACGGTGCCAGAATGCTGGAATCGATTATCGACGGCGCCGTGCTACCGCCCGTCTCGTTACTGTTGCTGCAAAAAATGGCGGCAGGTTCGGTAATTCGCTCTATCAGGCTGTTCGTCGAGGGGAATGTGTTCGCCGCTCAGGTTGAGGAGGTGATATGAGGCAGCGGCTGAAAAACGTGCTGGCGTTACTGGATGACAACACCATCGAGAAGCTGATCTACCGTTTTCTGGCAATAAAACACCACCGTCTTCGCTTCAGCACCCTCATGGTGGCGATGTTCAATGCCAGCGAAAGACGGCTGGATTGCTATCTCCATCCCGATGAAAACAGCTACGAAACAGTAAACCTGAATATCAACATAGACGACTTCAGCCACCCGCTGGTGCAGGTACTGCGCAACGGTTCACCGTTGCTCTGGGACTGCCTGCAACAGGGCGTACGGCTTGACGATGCCAGTTTTCGCGAACTGGTGCAGGAGATGCCTGTGGGGTGTGGGATGTATGCCTTGCCGCTGTTTGATTTACACGGACGTGCCTGTGGGGTCATTGCGATCATCGCTGAACGGATCGCCCGCTTTGCCGAGCCCGACGGTATTTTTGGCGTTTACTGCACTGTCTTCCAGCATCGCCTGATCAAACTGCAGGAAACAGATCAGCTTCGCACCCAGCTTAGCCAGATCCGCGCTTTATTAGCATCCCAGCAGCAGCGCGAAAAGCAAATGGATGAACTGCTGTCCACGCTGCGGGCAGCGGATGAATTCAGCACTTTGCCGGGGCTGTCCCACGACTACAGCAGAATTGATGACCTGCCCGAAGCGGTTGAGGCGTTCGAAATCGCTATCCTGACACAGCGCATGCGCGTTTACGGAAAAGACAAAAACCGTATTGCGGAAAGCCTGGGTATTGCGCCTCGTACGCTGGCCTACAAGCTGACGAAATACGGGTGTGAAGTATGAGCACATGGCTATTGGTAACCGCGTTAATGGCTCAAGTCGGCCAGTTACTCCCAGCAGGGGAGCAGGGCGTACTTCTGGATCCTGAACTGGAGATATCCGTCACGCACACAATGGCGAAGGTGACGCGCTGCCGTGAGGAAACGTCCCCTCTGGTGCGACTGGAGTGTTACGACCAGGCACTGTCCACCCCCACGGAAATTGCGATAAATCAGACCCGTAGCGGCCCGGTGTGGCAAAAAGCGATGGAGCAGGAGAAAGGGCGTAACAGCCACTCAACCACATTTTTGGTAACACAGAGCACCGGCAATAACCCAAACGTGATGATCACCACCCCCGCGATTGGCATTCCTCCGCCTCGGCCAGTGCTGATGCTGAGCTGCATCGACAACATTACACGTCTGCAAATTGCCCTCACCACGCAGTCCAAAGACGGCTCAGTAAGAATCGCTGCTGACAACGATCGCTTCGCTGCCCAATGGTTTTTGCGTGAAAACAGCTATCTGCTGGAGTCCAGTCGGGGGCTAGCGGGCATTGAAGAAATCAAACGTCTGATGCCTGCAACAACGCTGACGGTCGACAGCCTGGAGAGCGGCTTTCCCCGAATGACATTTAACATTACGCAGTTGACGGAGGTTGTGAAACCTCTACGCAACGCCTGCCACTGGTAAGGTTTATGGATATCTCATCGCAACATCCCTGGCATGCCTTACTCCTTACGCCCCTAAGCCCGGAGCAGGTTGCTCTGGCGCTGGCGGACGACGATCCGGAATGGGAGTTTCTCGACAGCCAGATGGTGAAACTGGGTTCTCTGGCGCACAGGACCCTGGACCTGGACGACATTCAGCGGCGACTTATCACGCTGCTGGCACAAAAAAGTAAAGACTTTCGTCTGATGGTTCACCTACTACGTACCCTACAACATGGCGGAGAACCAGAGCAATTGCTGCTGGCAATCTCACTGCTGACCGCCTGGATCGAGCATTTCTGGGTTAGCGCGGCCCCCGCTAACGCCATGCACAAGCGCCGCTTTGCCCAGCAAATTCTTAAACGGTTCGACAGCGCCAGTAACAGTTTTAGCCAGAATGCGGACGTCATCCAGCGGAATGATGCTCAAGCGCTGCTGGCGCATTTGGCGCAGGTCTGGCTTGACCACGAACCGGTGCTGGCAAAAGACGTTGACGAGTTGTGCAAGCGTTATGTGCGGCTGCCTGAAAGGGTTGTTGAAGCGACTCCCCGTCACGAGGAGAGTGCGCTGCCAGGTGTGGCACAGAACATACCAGCATCTGTTATCCCTAGCCTGACCGTGGATAACTCCAACGAAAAAGCCTGGCGTCACAGCATCTTAAAAATGGCCGACATTCTTTGCCAGCTCCAACCGGATGTGGCGATGGGTTACCGCCTGCGTCGCTATGCCGTGTGGGGAAGCATTGCGGCATTGCCAATGGCACAAAGCGATGGCCGTACGCCGCTGGCGGCAGTCTCCAGCGATCGTATTGCGGACTATCTCGCCCGCCTACCTTATGCCGATATACCGCTGTGGCAGCAGGTGGAACAGAGCCTCACGCTTGCGCCTTACTGGCTGGACGGTCACGCGCTTTCGGCCCGCATTGCTACGCAGCTCGGGTATGACGCGGTGGCACAAGCTATCCGGGAAGAACTCACGATCTTTCTGGCCAGATTGCCTGGGCTGTGCACGCTGTTATTCACCGATATGACCCCTTTCCTCGCCCCAGAGACGGCGGCCTGGCTGCAACAGCATCAAGGCGAAACGCAGGACAAAAGTACGTTCGAACAGGACGAAATATGGCAGTGCTACCAGCAGCAGGGGCTGGAGTCAGCGCTACAACTGCTTGAGCGCCAGCCGCAAAACGAACCCAGAACAGGCTTTTACAACCAGTTAATGGGGGCGCAATTGCTGGAAAAATCTGGATTAACAGCGCTCGCTCGCCAGCAGTATCACAGCCTGATGTTGGTAGGAGAACAGCTGCAGCTCAGGGAATGGGAACCCGCATTGATGGCGTTGCTGACAGAAAAACAACGGCAGTTAAAACCGTGACAACCAGGGAACAGGAGTAGTACCACATGAAATTGCCGTCTTTTATCCGCATCGTAAAACCCGCGCTTCCACGCTTTAAAGCGTCGATCCCTTTAGTCATGTTTCTGCTGGCCTGCGGCACACTTGCCTGGGTCTGGATCTATGGGCCCCAATGGAAAGTTGCTGAATATTACCCTTTAGAGACGCAGCTTAGCCGCTGGCTGGTCACCGCTTTACTTGTGCTGCTGGGCGTATGCTGGATGACTGTAAAATTTATGGCCCGCGTGCAGCATCTTGAAAAACTCCAACTACAGCTGAAAACGCATCAGGACGACCCAATGAGTGCGGATGTGGCGCAACAAAACCACTACCTCAGCCGTTGGAAGCATCAACTCCAGCGCCAGCTCGGCACCCCTGCGTATCTGTATCGCCTGCCCTGGTACATGGTGATTGGCGGTAGAAAAAGCGGCAAAACGACGTTTATTCGTGAAGGCTATAAGCTTAATGACATTACGGCTCAGGATCACCGCCGCATGGAGAGTGCTGAAGAACTTCGGGTGCGCTGTTGGCTGGGTGAGCAGGCGGTAATCATCGACCCGGCTGGTGAGCTTATCGAACAGCCGGTGTGCGACGTCCCAGAGAAAGCGCTGCTTAACCACCGTCTCTGGAAGAGCCTGCTTGAATGGCTGCTAACGGAGCGCGCTCGCCAGCCGCTGAACGGCATCATTCTGACCGTCGATCTACACCATTTACTGACCGCCACTAAAACCCAGCGCGAAATGTACATCACTGACATCCACCAACGCCTGTTGGAGGTGCAACTCAGTCTGAACGTCGAGGTGCCGCTGTACGTAGTATTCACTAAAATGGATCTGCTCTACGGCTTTGGCGCGATGTACCAGACGCTGACCAAAGCACAGCGCGAAGCGGTGTTGGGTGTCACCTTCAGCATGGATGCTTCCGCGTGGCGTGAAGAGTTACATCAGTTCTGGAGACAGTGGGTCGCGCAGTTGAACAACGCCATGCCGGACATGATGCTGCAAAGCGTCGAAGCCGTGCAGCGCAGTCAACTCTTCAGCTTTACCCGACAAATGCAGGGACTGCACGATGCGGTGTTGCAACTGTTGGAAGGGATCTTGTACAGCGGTGACCATAGCCATCCGTTGCTGCGTGGTGTCTATCTGACCTCATCGCAGCAGCGCGGGCAAATGGACGATGTGTTTACCCAGTCTGCCGCCGTGCAATATCACCTTGCACCGCAAGCCTTTCCGACCTGGCCGGTGGCGGATACCTCACCGTATTTCTCAAAAGCTTTGTTCAGCGAAGTTCTGCTTGCGGAACCCAACCTCGCCACGGAAAACAGCCTGTGGTTGCAGCGTTCACAAAAACGCATGCTGATTTGCTCCGGCGTTGGCACGCTTGTGGCGCTGACCCTATGGGGCTATTGGCAATATTACTACCAGCGCAATTATCACGCCGGGCAGGAGGTTTTAAGCCAGGCAAAAAACTTCCTTTCTGTGGATATGCCAGCGGGTGAAGACCGCTACGGTGATCTACAACTCCCTTTGCTGAATCCGGTGCGTGACGCGACGCTTGCGTATGGTGACTACCGGGAGCGCAGCCTGCTCGCGGATATGGGGCTCTATCAGGGTAATGATGTTGGGCCATATGTGGAAAGTACCTATCTGCAACTGCTGCAACAGCGATTTGTGCCTGCCCTGATGAGTGGCCTGCTTGAGCAACTGAATGCCGCCCCTGCGGGTAGCGAGCAGAAGCTCGAAATTCTGCGCATCATGCGCATGCTGGAAGACGGCGGTGGGCGCAATATCCCGTGGGTGGAACAGTACATGAGCACCCTCTGGAGCCAGAAGTTCAATGGCCGGCGGGCGTTGCAACAGCAACTCATGAGTCATCTGGACTACGCCCTGAAACACACGGACTGGCATCAGTCTCGTGAGCAGGGGGACCAGTATGCCATCAAGAGCTTTGTGCCGTATGCGGACCCCATCCGTAACGCCCAGCGTGAGCTGAGTAAACTGTCGATTTATCAACGGGTATACCAGAACTTGCGCATCAAAGCCCAGGAGTCACTACCGCCTGCACTTAACCTGCGCGACCAGATAGGCGCAGGGTTTGACGATGTGTTTGTTCCCAATGATGACAAGTTGCTGACGGTGCCGTCATTCCTGACGCGCAAAGGGCTGCAAAACTACTTTGTGAAGCAGAACGATCAGTTTATTGAACTGACGGTGATGGACAGTTGGGTGCTGAACCTGACCAAAAATGTCGAATACAGCGAGGCCGATCGCACAGAGATCCAAAGGCAGGTCACTGAACAATATATCGGCGATTACAATGCCACCTGGCGTGCCGCCATGAACAACCTGTCGGTGGGCGAATTTGAGGATCTGCAACTGGCTATCAACGCCATTGAGCAGGTGATCAGTGGCGAACAACCCTTCCGTCGCGCGCTGCAGACACTCAGTGACAACACCCGCATCCCGGCTGTTCCTGACACACTGGTTGGGAAAGATCGCGACACATTTCTCGCTCAGCCTGACTATACCTTGCTGCTGCGTATCAATCGCGAGTTCGCACCAGAAACCAGCGCGCTGGTAGAACACGGTGAAAAAGGCAGCGTACTGCAAAGCGTTTATCAGAAGCTAACCGAGCTCCACCGCTACCTGTTGGCGATTCAGAACTCACCAGCACCGGGCAAAGCAGCGCTGAAAGCTGTTCAGCTTCGACTCGATCAAAACAACAGCGACCCGATCTTTGAAGTTCAGCAACTGGCGAAAAACCTGCCTGAGCCGCTTAACCGCTGGGTTGGGGATTTGGCCGATCAAGCGTGGCGGGTGGTGATGAAAGAGGCGATCAGCTATCTGGAAGTAGAATGGAACGGCACCATCGTCAAGCAGTACCAGACCTATCTGGCCGGGCGTTATCCGTTCGATCCGCAGGCGAAAGAGGATGTCCCGCTCAGTGAGTTTGAACGCTTCTTCGGCCCGAAAGGCACGCTGGAAACCTTCTATCAGAGCAACCTGAAACCGTTTGTGGAAAACAACCTGACGGCAGACAGCGACGGGCAACTGCTGATCCGGGAAGACGTCCTGGAACAACTCGAGTTGGCGAACAAAATCCGCGAAACCTTCTTCTCTACTCAGAGCGGCGCTGGTGTGCAATTTGCTATCGAGCCGGTGAACCTAAGCGGTAATAAACGACGCAGCATCCTGAACCTTGACGGACAACTGCTGGATTACACCCATGGCCCAAGCAATCGGGCACATCTGGTGTGGCCAAACTCCATGCGCACGGGGGTAGAAAGCAAGCTCACCCTGGTACCGAACGCAAACGACAAATCTCCGAGAAACCTGAGCTTTACCGGTCCGTGGGCACAACTGAGGTTAATCAACTCCGGCGAGCTCACCAGTGTCAACAGCAGCAGCTTTGATGTGCGCTTCATCGTTGACGGCGGTGACATGACCTATCGCGTTTATGTAGATGAGTCTGACAACCCCTTTGCGGGCGGCCTGTTCAGCGACTTCAATCTGCCGGATACGCTCTATTAAGGATGATGCTCAATGAGTGCAGTTAACGGGAATATCATTATCCAGACCGGCCCGGATCCCCGGGACTGGCCTGAGTTCACGGCAATCCGGGAGGAGATCAACAAAATCAATCATCCCGCGCGGCCAGAGGTAAGCTGGAGTCTGATCGAGTCGCTGTCGCTATCGCTGTTTCGCAGCAACGGCGTGGATTTGCAGACCGCCGCCTATTACACCCTGGCGCGCACTCATAAGCAGGGGCTGGCCGGGTTTACCGAAGGCTGCGAACTGCTGGCGGCGATGGTCGTCAACCAGTGGGAAAAGCTGTGGCCGCAGAAAGGGCAGGCGCGCACGGAGATCCTCGAATGGTTCAATGCCAGGGTAGGAAGCCAACTGCGTCAGTACAGCTTTGAAAGCAGGGATTTGCCGATGATCTGCCGGGCGGAGCGGGCGTTGCAAATGCTGTGTGACAAACTGCAGCAGGTCGAACTGAGCCGGGTGCCGCGCATCGAAAATCTATTGTACCTGATGCAAAACACCGCGAAGCGGCTGGAAGCTCCGGCTATTAAGCCCCCGCAACCCGCAACGCAACCAAAGCAGACGCTGGTGTATTTGTCCATGCCGCAGCCTGAACTGGAACAGCCTGCTGTTCCGGAGTACCACGCGGAGACTTCGGTGCGACAAGGTGTAGAAGTGCGTGTTGCGCCTCCCGTGGCAAAACGCTCGGCGGTCATCCTCGGCTTTACCGCAGGTGTGTTGATCGGTGCACTTGTGGCGGTCGCTATTTACATGACGCAGGTCAGGCCGCTGCAACAGCAACTGACCGCGCTGGCGATGATGCCGGTGACGGCAGCCCCCCTGTGGCTGAGCAAACCTGAACTCCCCACTTACGCAGAGCAGCTAAATGTACTGGAGAACCTTTCTCCCCTGACCGTACTGCACTCGGCAGACCGTGTGGTGGCAAAAGCCAGCAGCCTGTGGCCGACAGATCCGCAACAGCGTGCTCAGACGCAGCGCTGGCAGCAACTGCAAACGGCCAGAGCCGACTACGCCGAAGAGGACAGCTATTTTCAACTCCGCCTGCAACTGAAGGCGCTATCGGACAAGCTGGTCGAACAGGAAAAGGCCCACGGCAGCCTGACTATCTCGTATCTCAAAACCGCTGTCTACCAGATGCAGAATGAGCTTAACCGTGCCACGCCGCTGGAAGAGCTGTTGCGTCAGTTGTCGGTGGCGGTGGATGCGAACCAGCCGCCGTCTCCATTGTTAATCAAACAAACCGATGAGCGCTGGAATGCGCTGCTCAGTCGTTATCACCAGCTCATGGTGCAGGGGCACGCTGCCCGCTGACACCCGCTATTCAGGTAAGGAGTACCTATGTTTGCAGATAACAAGACAACATCCCCGGTGCCAGGGGTCAAAAAGCCCAGCGGCTTACAGTTCACCCTGAAGGCCTCCGGCCTGCCGCCGCAGACCTTTGCGGTGGTGGATTTCACCCTCAGTGAATCCCTGTCCGAGCCGTTTGTGCTGAATGTCGGGCTGGCGAGTGCGGACCCGGCGGTGGATTTTGCCGCCGTGCTGGATAAAGATGCCACGCTGATGGTCTGGCGGGAGGGCGTGATGCAGCGCAGCGTCACCGGGATGGTGGCGAGTTTTGAGCAGGGGGACACCGGCTTTCATCAGACGCGCTACAGCATGGTCATCCGCCCGGGGCTGTGGCGTACCAGCCTGCGGCGCAACTCACGCATTTTCCAGCTGGAGACGGTGGAAAGCATCATCTCCACGCTGCTGAAAGAAAACGGAATCAACGACTTTGCGTTTGGCTTCCGCAATCCACATCCGGCACGGGAATTCTGTGTGCAGTATCAGGAGTCTGACTTCGATTTCATCCAGCGCCTGACGGCAGAAGAGGGCATTTTCTACTACTTCGAGTTCAGCACAGGTCAGAACACCGTGGTCTACGCCGACGATGTGGGTTCACTGCCGAAAGGCGCCACACTGCCCTATAACCCGAACGTGGCGGCCCAGGCGCAGGAGCTGTGCGTCACCACCTTTACCCGCCGCGCCCAGGTGCGTCCGGCCTCGGTGCAGTTGAAGGACTACACCTTTAAAAATCCCCAATGGGCGGCCCAGTTCAACCGGGAAGCCAGCGACCTGAGCAACCAGCGTGCGGGCTATGAACACTTTGATTTCCCGGGTCGTTTTAAGGACGAGCAGCACGGCAAGGATTTCACCCGTTACCGGCTGGAGGCCCTGCGCAACGACGCCAGCCTCGGCAAGGGCCAGAGCAACGATGCCAGCCTGCAACCGGGCCAGC
Source organism: Scandinavium sp. M-37 (assembly GCF_043558715.1). Taxonomy (NCBI): domain Bacteria; kingdom Pseudomonadati; phylum Pseudomonadota; class Gammaproteobacteria; order Enterobacterales; family Enterobacteriaceae; genus Scandinavium; species Scandinavium sp. M-37. The sequence continues at coordinate 7,921 of NZ_JBIGIN010000003.1, read as the reverse complement.
TGTTCAGCCTGACCCGCCATCCGCGTCCCGACCTGAACCACGCCTGGCAGATACGGAGTATCGAACATACGGGCAAACAGCCGCAGGCGCTGGAGCAGGAAGCGGGCGAGCAGGGCACGCACCTGAGTAACAGTTTCAGCTTCATTCCACACACCCAGACCTGGCGCCCGAGCCCACTGGCCAAACCGGCGATGGACGGGCCGCAAATCGCGATGGTGGTGGGCCCGGCCGGGGAAGAGATTTACTGCGACGCGTTCGGCCGTATCCGCCTGCAGTTTTTGTGGGACAGGTACGGGAAGAGCAACGACACCAGCTCGTGCTGGATACGGGTGACGCAGCCGTGGGCAGGTCAGGGCTGGGGCGTGCTGGCCATCCCGCGTATCGGGCAGGAAGTGGTGGTGGATTTTCTGCACGGTGACCCGGACCAGCCGATTGTGACGGGAAGAACCTATCACGCGAGCAACATCCCGCCGGGGAGCCTGCCGGGAACAAAAACGCAGATGGCATTCCGCTCGAAGACGCACAAGGGCGAGGGGTTTAATGAGCTGAAGTTCGAAGATGCGCAGGGCAAAGAAGAGCTGGCGATGCATGCGCAGAAAGATATGAAGACGACGGTCAAGAATGACCAGACCCTGACTGTTGAAGCAGGGAATCGTACTTTGAACATTCTTGCGGGCAATGAAACCAAAACAGTAGCCCAAGGTGGTTTGTCTGAAAGCGTTTGTACTATGCGCAGTACGAGTGCGAATAAAGTGCAGGTCAAAGTAAACGCGGGAAAAAGTGGGACAGGAACGCAACTTTATGAGGCATCAGATGAAATAACACTGAAAGTTGGGGCCGGGGAAATAAAGATGACCCCATCCAGCATTGTGCTCAAGTTTTCTGAATCGAGTATTCAACTGGACGCGAAAGGCATCTTCGCTAGTGGGCCAGTTATTCATTTGAATAAATGAATGCATTTTGGATGTTGTATATATAGTCAGATTCAGGAGTTAACAATGTTTAAGTCAGATGAGCTTTCCTCTTTTAACTTTAATGAGGGGTCTGTTGAATTACCTGCAGCCTGGAAAGACCTGAGTGTGCTGGTGCTAAGTGCTGCAGATAATGACCAAAGTGGTATCAGCTTTACTATTTCCAGAGATTACATTCCCTGGGGAATGTCATTCAACCAGTTTGCAGATCGCGAAATCGCTGGTTTATCAAGTCAATTGAAAAGCTATAAACAAATAAACACGGTACCGGGTGAACTCCAGGATTATAAAACGGTGACGTCTGAATTCAGTTGGTCATCACCTCAGGGGGCGATCCATCAATTAATGGTGCTGCTGGATCTCAGTCCAAAAGTACTGGTTTTCACCGCAACTATTCCAGGCGAAATGACGGAGGAACAACGAATACAGGTTGTTAGTTTCATTAACACATTCAGGTTACGGGATACGTCAACGACAGGAAAGCCTAAGCAGTAGTGGGAGCAGAAAATGAGTGTTCAGCAGGGAGTATGGACAGGCGCCGGGGCTGCAGGCGGGCATTCGGCAGTTCGCCAGGATGTTATGGAGCAACAGCGGGGAGCATCTCCACCCGATACCAGTGCAGGAGGTGAAGAAGCGTTTAATGAGCAGGCCCTGAGCTTTATGGAAAGTGAGGGGGTGAATAATACGGTTACGGCGGGAATGGGAGCTTACGCTGTTGCGACTGGAGCCGGAGCACCATTTGCGGTCGGTTTTGCTGCCGGATATGTAGGTGCTCAGGCAGGAAGCTACCTTGGCGACAAAGCGGGCCATTCTGTCGCCGGGGCGTTGGGCTGGAAGAAGGTCGCCACGGAAGGGGATGCCCCGGCACGTTTAGGAGATTTTATTGCTCACCAGAAAAAAGATCTCGGTACCTGGGGAGTCATTGGCGGGATTTTGCTCGGGGCAGCCGCCGCTGTTGCGGTAGGCGCTTTAGTTGTTGCGACAGGCGGGGCGGCTTTAGTCGTCGTCGCGGCAGCGGCCGCTGCCGGCGGGTTTGTTGGCGCAGGGGTAGCGGCTGTCGGGATGGCAATGGGGCAGTATGGTGAGAACAAAGGAACAATAATTGCCGGGTCGCCGAATGTTTACTTTGAAGGCAAGCCCGTTGCCCGCGTGGGAGATCTCATTGAATGTAGCGTTCATCCTTCTCCACCGGCCGTTATCGCCGAGGGGGCAAAAACGGTTTACGCAAATGGTAAGCAAATTGCCCGTCTGGGACACCGTACAACCTGTGATGCCAACATTAATAGTGGTGCCGCCACTATTGTCGAAACTCAGGAAACAGCACAGGTTTTTGCGGTAAAAGACAGTCGAAGCTCAACGCTGCGTTGGGTGGCTATTGTTGCCAGTTTTCTCCCCATCCCCAAGGGCAAAAAAGGCAAACCGAAAACGTCAGCAGAAGTGGACGGTTGCAGCAGTAAAAAATGCACAACACCCGGGGAGCCCGTCGATGCGGCAACCGGTGATTTTCTTCAGGTCTGGCCGGTTATTGATATACCCGGCATCCTGCCACTTAATCTCACTCGATTTTATCGCTCCACAGCCAGCGTGTCCGGTACCTTTGGTCATAAATGGATGGATAGCTGGTCACAGCATCTGATTATTGAAAAGAATGTGATCCATTTTCAGGATCATGAAGGTGTGCTGCTGACCTATGATGCACCGGAAGATGACGACGATGTCCAGGCGGTCAACCTGCATGAAGGCCAGTATTTGCTTTACGGTAAACGCAGGGGGGCGTTGCATATCTTTAACCGCCAGACCCAGCAAATCCTGCATTTTGCGCATCGCCAGGGGGATCGGTGCTTTTTATCGGCGATAAGCGATCGGATGGGGAATGAGATCCGTTTTCTATATACGGATGGACAACAACTTTCGCGTATTGAGCACTGTGCGGGTTATTACCTTGAACTCAGTTATGAACAACACCAGTTGGCCCGGGTTGAACTGATAACCGCTACCGAGCGGCAATGGCTGGTGAAATGCAGCTATACCCCGCATGGCCTGCTGGCTGAATGTGATACTTTTCAGTTCACTCATCTGTTCCATGAATATAATGTCGCAGGTTATATGACCCGCTGGCATGATACAGACAAAACTGATGCACATATTCAGTATGATCGTCAGGGACGGGTCCTGACAACCCGTACAGCGAGTGGGCATTATCAGGATCGTTTTATTTACGATGATTTAGCCCGTTGCACAACCTACCAGGATGCAGAAGGGGGCATTACCCGATTCTGGTACAACAACGATGGTCAGGTTGTGCGTGAAATTGATCCTCTGGAGCGTGAACGCCTGACGAAGTGGTCATTCAGTAACAAGGTGGCTGAAACGGATGCGCTGGGTCGGACCGTGACCTTCCGGCGTAATCTCTTCGGTGAAGCGGAGGAGATCCAGACACCCGAAGGCGATATCTGTCAGTATCATTACAATGGGTTTGGACAGGTGATCCAAAGTCTCCTGCCGGAGGGCAAACCCTGGCAGTATATTTACGACCAGCAGGGGCAGTTGTGTTGCGTCGTCAATCCGCAGGGGCTGAGGCAGGAGTACCGGTATGGCGCGCAGGGCGAACGACTGCGTCACATTCTTCCGGATGGCACAGAATGGCGTTATCGCTATAACGCACAGTTGCAGGTGTGTGAAATCACCGCCCCTGATGGGGGCACGACGCTGCTGCGCCAGGATATTTTGGGCAGGCTGCGGGAATTACAGGACCCCCTGGGGCAAACGACGCGTTACAGCCATAGTGCGCACCACGCCAGCCTGGCGGGAAGCGTCAGCCAGATTACGCTCCCGGACGGAGTGACCCAGTCGATTGCTTATGACAGTGAAAAACGGATCGCTGCGCTGACCGATGGTGCAGGTAAAACCACGCGTTATGCCTACGGCGGTTTTGATTTACTGACAGGCATAACGCGTCCTGACGGACAGCGGCTGGCATTTGATTATGACAAATTAACCCGCCTCACCCGTGTGACCAATGCACAGGGGGAAACATACCGCTACACCCTGGATACCGCCGGGCAGGTGGTGAGTGAAACGGATTTCACCGGACGTACTGTCGGGTATCAGTATGATGCCGTCGGGCGACGGATATGGGCTCGCCACCCGGATAAGCGGGTGACTTGCTGGCAGTATTCATCCCGCGACAGGCTTGTGGCGCAGAGAACCTGGCGCTGTGATGCACTGTGTTCAGTGCTGGTCGCAACGGTTCTTTATGACTACGACAACAGTGGCCGGCTGGTGAAAGCCGAAAATGCAGATGCGGTCGTTGAGTTTGAGTATAACGATGCCGGGCAACTGACTGCGGAAAGGCTGAACGGGCGGGAAATCAGTCACCAGTGGGATGCGCTGAAAGGGACACCGCGCGCCAGACAGTTCGGCGGGCTGGGGCTGGAATTTGAATATGGCAGCCAGGGTGAACTGGTGCAGTTGCAGCTTACGGGCCATCACCCCCTGCGTCTGCAACATGACAGGCTGGGGCGGGAAACTGTCCGTGAAAGCGCCGCCGGGTTTATCCAGGCATGCAACTACACCGCAACGGGGCAGCTGGCAAACCAGGCCGCAGGACGAAACTCGCTATTTTTTCAGCAACAATTAAGCGAGCCGGAGGATGTGACTCCGGCCCTGCACGGCAGTGCGGTGAACCGCAGCTGGCAGTACGACCGGGCATACAACGTGGTGGGCATTGATGACGGACGCTGGGGAAAGATGCAGTACCGGTACGACAGCAATGACCAGCCGGTATCCGCAAGCTTTGGGGGTGCCCTGCCACTGCAGGAACAGTTTGCCTATGATGCAAACCAGAACCTGACCGGGCACGGTTTTTTATCACGCCGCAGGGATGCCGTATTACTGCAGGATGCACAGCGCCAGCAGGCAGGGCGGGTACGCTCCCGGGGAGGCAGTCAGTACCGTTATGACACAGCAGGCAGGTTGGTAGAGAAGCGGGAACACAAAGAGGGATACCGGCCGCAGGTCTGGCGGTACCGCTGGAACGAACAGGATCAGTTATCGGAACTGATCACGCCGAAAGGAGAACGCTGGCGCTATGGTTACGATGCATTCGGACGGCGGATCCGTAAACTGAGGGTCGTGAATAACGTCCCTGTACAGCCAGGTGTGTCGGTGGGTTATGAATATCTGTGGAGTGGTGACCAGCTAATCGAAGAATGCCCGATCTGTGCAGATGGCAGTGTGGCTTATGAGCAGAGCATTCACTGGCTGTATGCCCCCGGAGCACTGACCCCGAGCGCCCGTTATTCGCAGGGAAAACTGCATTATGTGGTCGCCGACCACCAGGGGACGCCACGGGAACTGCTGAACGAGCAGGGAAAGGTAGTCTGGGCAAGCCGGTTAAGCACCTGGGGTAAAGCGGAGTTGTGGGGACAGCCCGCAAATGATGAAGACAGGGCGACGTGTAACCTGCGCTTTGTGGGGCAATATGCTGATGCGGAAAGTGGGTTGCACTACAATCGATTTCGCTATTATGATGGTGAAACGGGGCAGTATTTAAGTCCGGACCCGATAGGGCTGGCGGGCGGGGTGAATCCTTACGGGTATGTGCATAACCCGCTGAGTTGGGTTGATCCGCTGGGGCTGGCTTGTTGCCCGCCGAAGTATGGTTCAAGGAATGAAGCTTTCAGGGCAGCAAAAAGGGACGCGGGGATACCTATGGGACAGCAACCAAATAGTGTTAACAAAGTTCCAATCACAGACATCAATGGGCGACAGATGATGGATGTTGATCATAACCCACTTTCTTCTCGCGAATATAATTATACTCGGCCAGATGGCTCTAAATTTGTGATTCAGGAACATTCTGCTGGTCATATATATGGACCATCGGGAACACAAGGAAACCAAGGTCCCCATTTTAATCCAAGGCCCGTTGACCCTAAAACAGGAAATGGTTCTAGAAATGGTTCGGTGGATGGGATGTCTGATCACTATGAATTTCCTATAGGGTGATAATAATGTGGTTTGAACACGCACATGGAAAAGAAAAAATAATTCATATGTTTAATGGTGAATTACCACTCTTAAATATGGAGTTAGACAAGTTGATATATCATGATACATCACGATTAACTATTTGTTTAAACACAAAAAAGATACCACTCTACACCCCTGAAAAATGGAAGAAAAAAACATTCAATAGCTTGGCTGTTTCATTAACTTTTACTGAGATTTTAACCTTTACATGTAACGGAGGAAATATTGGTTTTGAATGTAATCCAATTGTGAGGCTTGATAGGGGAGTAACCTATTTCTCTATTGAAAATAATGAGTTCAATTTATTCTGTGCTGCTAATTATATGTTCATAGATGATGTGACCCCTTATCTGGATAACAGATGGAAATAGCGTGAGATTAAGTATAAAAACCTAGCGATCTTTCTGTCTAGTTTAATATGCCGGTGTTGATATCCACTGGAAATGCGAGTACCTGACCGAAAAAATTCCGGTGTATGCCAGTGGCACTTCGGCGAATATCGTCAGTATCGTCTGGATTTACAAATCAGGCAGTTCACACCACTGGCGCGTTATGAGAAAGGACAGAAGCACTATGTAGTAACCGATACGGTCGGTCGCATTCAGGAGTTGCTGACCGAAGACGGCAGTATTGTCTGGCGCGATAGGCATCATTTCTGGGGGCAGGAAGAAAGTGCGAATGATGACACTCTGAGTTACAGACTGCGTTTTAGGGGAGTCGAAGATACCGAATTCGGCTGACACTACAATCGCCATCGTTACTATGATACGGAGACGGGGCAGTACCTGACGCCGGACCCGATAGAGCTGGCGGGGGGAGTGAATCCTTACGGGTATGTGCATAATCCATTAGGATGGGTTGATCCGCTGGGGCTGGCAGGTTGTCCGTTAAATAATCCAAAACAAAAAGTGAATAGTCTCGAAGTTGGTGATTTAGTAAGAACGCCATCCTCACATCCTGAGGACTTTACTAAAGTAAGAGGAAGGTTCTTTAAAAACAATAATACGGGTGAAATATGGAGTAAAAACAATACCACACATAGTGATAAAATGGGGGAGTGGAAGGTTGGCATTGGAAAATCTGACCCTAGCCCTAGTCATAAAATTACGGTAGGAATGAGTGATGGTAAAATCATTAAAATTGATAAATAAAAACATATCCTTTAATGGGATTGATTTCAGTGGTTTTAGTTCATCTAATGGGTGGGTCGGTTATTTTGAAAGGAAAAGTGGATTTTCATTAGAGTTAGTTGAAGATGCTGTGAGGCTATTTGAGAGTTATTTTAATAATGATAATGACCAAGTGATGATTGTTAGCGCACTTTCTTTTGATGATGAAAGTGAAAGTGACAATATAATTTTAGAGCACTATAAAAGACAAGTAGAGGAGGCGAAGGCATTAAAAATTTTCACAGCTATAACACCTTCATTTGAACGCTATTTGTACGGGGAGGCACCTTTGCCAGCCAATTCATTGAGTTTTTATTTTTGTCAATCCAGTTTTACTCTTCTGTCGAAATTGATCATGGCACATGGTGGAGTGATCGGAGATGTATGTTTCTATATTAATATAACAAAAAACATTGCTGTATACCCACATGGTGATACTGGTTTTGGGTGCATCGGAATGAATAATGAAAAATATGCCGCAGTGGATTTTTTGAATTATTGCAAAAAAAATGTTAATTTTAATGTTGTAATTGATATTTAATCTTGTAGAACTGAAATATGGATGATTAATGCCTATTGTTTTTTAACAGAAAATACTTGAACAGGAAGTTTTGCGAGGCTTTGTTGAATAAATAGGATTTAGATAACAGATCCTCCTGTAAGCATACCTGTTTTAGTTCCACACACTTTTTGAGAGTTCCGGTTTTTCAGCCATCAGCCGGTATTCTTCCGGCGTCAGGTTATTCA